>JBOFGJ010000568.1:0-2882 GCA_051649065.1 Flavobacterium sp.
CTAACAGCTGCAATAGTAGCAATAGAAGGCAAAATTACTTACTCTAAAATGAATGAATATGCAAGCGTTAACTAATATAACATCAACAGCAACTCCTCTAGCAATAGAGAATATAGATACAGATCAGATTATCCCTGCTAGATTCTTAAAGAGTATCAACAGAGAGGGCTTCGGATATAATTTATTTAGAGATTGGCGATCTAATAACGACGGTAGTCCCAAACAAGATTTCCCACTTAACAATCCCAAGTACTCAGGTGAAATATTAATCGCTGGAAATAACTTTGGTTGTGGTAGTAGCAGAGAACACGCTGCATGGGCATTGTCTGATTATGGCTTTAAAGTTATCGTAAGTAGTTTCTTTGCTGATATCTTTAAGAGCAATGCATTAAATAATGGAGTATTGCCTGTTATGGTCAGCAAAGAATACCTCGCTTACCTATTTAATGAAATAGAGAATAATCCAAACACACAGATAACCGTAGATGTAGAACACCAATCTATAGTAATAAACAATAGAGAAGAACACTTCGAATTAGACCCATATAAAAAGATCTGTCTACTTAATGGATATGATGACATAGACTATTTAATTGCTAAAAAAGAGGCTATCGCAGCCTTTGAGTTAACCACTAATACCTACTAATATGATGAACAAATATGATATCGCTGTATTACCAGGAGATGGTATAGGCCCAGAAGTAATCAACGAAACTATCAAAGTACTTAATGCAGCTGCTCAGACTTACGTCTTCCAGTTGCAATATCATGAAGCATTAGTAGGCGCAATAGCTATCGATCAAACAAATAATCCACTACCCTCAGATACCTTAGCAAAGTGCAAAGCTTCTGATGCAGTCCTATTTGGTGCGATTGGAGATCCTAAGTATGATAATGATCCAACAGCTAAAATACGTCCTGAACAAGGGTTATTAGCCCTTAGAAAAGCCTTAGGATTATATGCTAACGTACGCCCTGTGAAGGCTTACAAGAAGTTAATCGATAAGAGTCCTTTAAAAGAGAGCATTATTCAAGGTACTGATATGGTTATTTACAGAGAATTAATCAGTGGTATTTACTTTGGTGAAAAGAGTGCATCTGCTGATGGAAAATCAGCTACTGATATCTGTACTTATCATCAAGAGGAAATTGAAAACATTACTCGTAGAGCCTTTAAAGCAGCTACAAAGAGACGTAATAAAGTGACCTTAATCGACAAGGCAAATGTCTTAGAAACATCTAGATTATGGCGAAAAGTAGTAAAGGGGATTGCCGTTGAATTTCCGCAAGTAGAACTAGACTTTATGTTTGTAGACAATGCTGCTATGCAGTTAATACTTAATCCAAAACAGTTTGACGTCATCTTGACTGAGAATATGTTCGGTGATATTATTTCTGACGAAGCGAGTGTAATCGGAGGTTCTATCGGTTTATTGCCTTCAGCTTCTATTGGTGATGAGTATGCTTTATTTGAACCGATCCACGGTTCTTATCCACAAGCTAAAGGACAGGGGATTGCTAATCCTATTGCCTCTATTTTGAGTGGTGCTATGATGTTAGAGCACTTAGGAGAGCACGATGCAGCAGAGGCCATTCAGGATGCTGTACTACACTGCATCAATGCAGGAGTATTAACAACAGACTTAGATGCATCATCTCAATTCAAAACTACTGATATAGGAGATTACATCTGCAATCATGTACGATATAGAACAGGGTATCGCTATCAAGATACTGTTCCTTATAATAAATCAACAATTATATAATCTTAAATAATAAAAGCTCCTTTATACAGGAGCTTTTATTATTATACCTAAAATCTGCAGATAACGCTTTCGGCATACTATAGTATGGCTATAGAGCTAACAAAAGAACTATAAAGTAGAATTACTTGTAGTATTTGGCTAATGCTGATTCTGAGTTAAACGAGAATGAATTGTACAAAGCAGAGTAAGGTTAGTACTTAAAACAAACTGTAGTGTGGTTTAAGTACTAACCGAAACTATGTAAAGTAATTACTTCACAGTAAATGGGAGTTGTAGATTTAAGGTTTTACTAATCCTTATTCTGTTGATGACGTTGTATATCTTGATAAATTTTAATGGTGTGCATTGTAGTGAATGTCTTCATTTTATCTAACATATACTGACCGTGCTCCCCTATCTCAGGTTGCACTAATAACTTTCGCTTATTCTTTCCTACCCAAGTATAATAGTATACTTTATCATTTTCAATCGCTATAGCTCCTATCGAATCCGCCATAAAATCATAGTCATTAATAGCAAATCTGTATTTCTTATTTTTATCAAATAAATCATCTCCACTATAGATATACTTGGCATTTGATAAACTCAAATTAAATATAGTTGGGAAAATATCTTTATGAGAAGCCATAATATTTGCATCAAAGAAAGCAGGTTTATACTTCTCTGGAATGTAAAACAAGATCGGTACGCTTCTCTTCATAAAACCATCTTCAGGTGTGTACTCGAACACTTGTCTGATGTTATGATCTCCTGACGCTACTATAATTGTATTTTCGCCATAAGGAGATTCTTTAATCATCTTGATTAATCTAGCTAGTTCAGAAGCTGCATACTGGTGAGAATAGAAGTTAGCATACGCTATATCCTCTTTTACTCTAATACTCTTTTTCACCTCTGCAGGCATTTTTATCGGTTTAGTCTTAAAACTGGCTGGAACCTCAAAAGGAGTGTGATTACTAATTGTAAGTCCAAAGATAAACTTCGGTTTCCCGTCTTCTTTCTTTAAAGTATTAAAAATATAATCAAATAAATAACCATCATGTACTCCCCAAGCGAACTGTTCTGCTTCTGGATTGAACTCAAGTATATCATTGTTCCCTTCTAAATGATCAAAAT
>JBOFGJ010000569.1:0-1062 GCA_051649065.1 Flavobacterium sp.
AGAATATATTACCAAAATCAAAAACTTTGTCTACTCCCACTTTAAAAAGAAAACTCTTAGTCTGGTATCCTATAAACGAAACTATTATTTCTCCTTCTTGTTGAGGAACATCAAATTCGAAGTCTCCATCAAGGTTAGCAGAAATCCCATGCTGTGTTCCCTTAACTAAAATAGTAGAACCTACCAGTCCTTGAGAAAAGTCTTGATCTAGGACAACACCCTTTAATTTGTTTTGTGAATAAGCTGATATAGATGCAAGTACTAAACAACTAAACAGTATAGATTTTTTCCAATCTTTCATCTTAAAAGTTTTTTTTTAAATATTATTTTAAGACAAAACTACATTTCGAAAAATAAACAATGTTAAATTAACATTAAGAACATTGAACATATTTGAATACTATAAGCAATTATATGATAATAATTGAATATTATACTTTTGACAACTATTATTTAGAAACCTCCTTATTATATCCACAAAAAAAAAGAGCCCTAAGGCTCTTCTGTATTTATTGTTTTAATACCCACGAGAATATTAATGGTGCTACGATAGTAGCGTCTGATTCTATCACATAGCTAGGGGTATCTACATCTAGTTTTCCCCAAGTGATTTTCTCATTAGGGATACAACCTGAATATGATCCAAAAGAAGTAGTCGAGTCAGTAATCTGGCAGTAATATCTCCATCTTAATACTGAGTCATCTTCTAAATCCTGTGCCCACATCGGCGCTACGCACATTGCAAAGTCTCCTGCTATTCCCCCTCCGATTTGGAAGAAACCTACACCTTGATCTACTGCATTCTTTTTATACCAGTCTGCTAGCCAAACCATATAGTCAATTCCACTGTTTACAGTTCTTGACTTCAATTCTCCTTTGATCACATAAGACGCAAAGATATTTCCCATCGTAGAGTCTTCCCAACCTGGTACAACGATAGGCAAGTTCTTTTCGGCAGCTGCAAGCATCCACGAGTTTTTGGGATCAATCTCATAATGCTCTTCTAACACGCCACTTAATAATAACTTATACATATATTCGTGTGGAAAATAGCTCTCACCT
>JBOFGJ010000570.1:0-15545 GCA_051649065.1 Flavobacterium sp.
AATGAGTAAAGGACCAATTAGTCAGTTTATTGAGCATAACTATAGACACTTTAACGCTGCTGCGTTAGTGGATGCTGCAAAAGGATATGAAGCACACTTAGACGCTGGAGGAAAAATGTTAATCTCTATGGGTGGTGCGATGAGTACTGCTGAGTTAGGAATTTCTTTGGCAGAGATGATCCGTCAAGATAAAGTACAAATCATTTCATGTACGGGAGCTAACTTAGAAGAAGACGTGATGAACTTGGTTGCTCACTCTCATTATAAAAGAGTTCCAAATTATAGAGATTTGACTCCAGAGCAAGAGAGAGAGTTATTAGACAATCACTATAACCGTGTAACTGATACTTGTATTCCAGAAGAAGAGGCTTTCCGTCGTTTACAAAAACACTTAGAAGACGTATGGCATGCTGCTGAAGCTGAAGGGAAACGTTATTTTCCACACGAATTTTTATACCAATTAGTGAACTCTGGTGTATTAGAACAATACTATGAGATCGATCCTAAGGATTCATGGATTATCGCTGCGGCTGAGAAAAACATTCCAATCGTATGTCCAGGATGGGAAGATTCTACATGTGGTAACATCTTTACATCTAACGTAATCAAAGGAAAATTAAATGTACACACTGTAAAAACAGGTATTGAGTACATGATTTACTTAACAGAGTGGTATAGAGCTAACTCAGGTGGACACGGAGTAGGATTCTTCCAAATCGGAGGAGGAATCTCTGGAGATTTCCCTATCTGTGTAGTGCCAATGATGTACCAAGATTTAGAGTGGGAAGATGTACCTTTCTGGTCATACTTCTGCCAAATCTCTGATTCTACTACATCTTATGGATCATACTCTGGAGCAGTTCCTAACGAAAAAATTACTTGGGGTAAACTAGATATCGACACACCTAAATTTATAGTTGAGTCAGATGCTACGATAGTTGCACCATTAATTTTTGCTTATATTCTTGGTAATTAATTTTTAATTTTTTAGGAGTAAATAAATGTGATATTTTATTTGTAGTTTACAATTTACCTATTACATTTGAAACTGAAATAAAGCAAGAACAAGAATGAAAAGAGTAATTGTTGATTACGCAAAGTTAACGAACGAAATTTTAACTCTATTAGTAGAGAGATTTCCTGACGGGTATGATGATGCAGATATTATTCGTTTTAAAAACGTAAAGAACGAAACTGTGGAAGCAGTGGAGGTAAGAACTGAGGATACCATATACCTGGTAAAAGTAAGTACTAAGCTAGCAGATAGAATAGAGAACTATGATGAAGACGAAGAAGACTTCACAGAAGCTCCTGAAGATTCATTAGATGCTTTAAAAGACTTAGAAATTGCAGACGATGAAGATTAACAAAATAATCTAAATATAAGAAAGCCACTCTTTATAAGGGTGGCTTTTTTATTGGCAATATGCTTCAGATAATAAATAGAAGAGATTACTCTTCAGTAATAACTAATCACCATTTAATTTGGGCTATTCTTCCTTAAAGAGTATGAACTTCTATAATTTTCAATATATTTGCAATCGATAAAAATTCACAATACATTTTAAAAATATGAAAGCAGGTATAGTAGGATTGCCAAATGTAGGTAAATCAACATTATTCAATTGTTTATCTAATGCAAAGGCACAGAGTGCTAACTTCCCATTTTGTACAATAGAACCAAACATTGGGGTTGTGAATGTACCAGATCCACGTTTATTAAAGTTAGAAGAGTTAGTAGTACCTGAGCGTGTATTACCAGCGACTGTAGAGATAGTTGATATCGCTGGATTAGTAAAAGGAGCAAGTAAAGGAGAAGGTTTAGGAAACCAATTCTTAGGAAATATTAGAGAGTGTAACGCTATTATCCACGTAGTTCGTTGTTTTGATAACGATAATATTATTCACGTAGATGGTAATGTTAACCCGATAAGAGATAAAGAAACTATTGATATCGAGTTACAATTAAAAGATCTTGATACAGTAGAGAAAAGATTAGAGAAAGTAAAGAAAGCTGCTAAAACAGGAAATAAAGATGCACAAGTAGAGGCTGACTTATTAGAGAGAATTAGAACTACTTTATTACAAGGTAAATCAGCACGTATAGTAGAAGCTAAAAACGCAGATGAAGAGGCTTTAATAGAAGAATTCCAATTAATCACTACTAAACCTGTGTTATATGTATGTAACGTAGATGAAGGTGCTGCTGTAAGTGGTAATGCTTATGTAGAGCAAATCAAAGAATTAGTAAAAGATGAGAATGCTGAAGTAATCGTACTAGCTGTAGGAACTGAAGCTGATATTATGGAATTAGAAACTTTCGAAGAGCGTCAAATGTTCTTAGAAGATTTAGGATTAGATGAGCCAGGAGTTTCTAAATTGATTCGTTCTGCTTACACTCTATTAGATCTTCAAACTTACTTCACTGCAGGAGTGAAAGAAGTTAGAGCTTGGACTATCAAAGTTGGTGATACTGCACCTCAAGCTGCAGGAGTAATCCACAGTGATTTCGAAAAAGGATTTATTCGTGCTGAAGTAATCGGGTATGAAGACTACATTACTTACGGATCAGAAGCTAAAGTAAAAGAAGCTGGAAAGCTTAGAGTAGAAGGAAAAGAATACATCGTAAAAGATGGTGATGTGATGCACTTCCGTTTTAACGTGTAATCTATACAATAGAAAAGATAGAAGAGAAGCTAATAGGCTTCTCTTTTTTTTGCTAATATTTTTAGTAAAACTAAATTAGGAATTGTTAAAATTTTATTGAATTTTGTATACGTTTTATAAATGGCAAACTAATAAGAGGTTTTCATTTATAATCAATACTTTAGTATCTAAGGGTACTAAGGAGTAATCACAAGTATTATTTTAATTATTAAAGTATTTTAGTTTAGCTATGCAAAATAGTAGTGTAAAAAAATTAATCTTATTATTTAAACAATCCGTTTTTGATTTCTTAGATGATAATGCTATGAAGTTCAGTGCAGCACTATCGTATTACACGATATTTGCTTTACCTCCTTTAATGTTGCTTATTATCTCAGCTAGTGGCTTTATCTTTTTTGAAGAGAAAGAGGTCGCTAATTTCTTCTATGATCAATTAAGAGATATGGTAGGGCCTAATACCACTCAGGAGATCCAAAGAGCAATGGATAATGTACAGTTTAATAAGAAAAGTGGTTATATCACTACAGCAATAGGTATAGGTATCTTATTATTTAG
Organism: Flavobacterium sp.; assembly: GCA_051649065.1. Classification (GTDB taxonomy): domain Bacteria; phylum Bacteroidota; class Bacteroidia; order Flavobacteriales; family Flavobacteriaceae; genus Flavobacterium. Next base: position 3,223 of record JBOFGJ010000570.1, read on the forward strand.
TGCTTCTGGAGTTTTTGCAGAGATACAGAGTTCTATTAATTATATCTGGGGCTTAGCTGCTAAGCCAGATAAGAGTATTATAAGGTTAATTAAGAATCGATTGCTTTCTTTTGCAATGATTGGATCAGTAGGATTTGTCTTGCTAGTAAGTTTGATGATTAACTCTATTGTTAGTTTACTTTATACTTATTTAGGGAACTTCTTTGCTGAAGATACAATCATACTAGTCAAATTACTTAATAATATAGTCGTGTTTTTAATTATAACCATTCTATTTGTCCTTATTTTCAAAACGTTACCCAATGGTAAGTTGTTATGGAAAGATGCCTTTGTTGGAGCGGGATTCACAGCTATTTTGTTTATGATAGGAAAGTTTGGGATAGGTTGGTATCTTGGTAATACAGCTTCATCCTCTTTATATGGAGCAGCTGGTTCTGTGACGGTTATGTTAGTTTGGGTCTATTATTCGGCTATGATTCTCTATTTTGGAGCTGAGTTTACTAAAAATTACGCAAGCTTATATGGCCGAAAAATACTTCCAGGCCCTTATTCTGTTGAGATAGAAAAGAATGTGATTAAAAAGGGAGAAGAACAATAAAACCCTAAAAACTGTTATTTGACAATTTTTATTTTAAGCTAATTAGTAGTAAATTAGCGCAAATTCCTACGTTTTTTATGCAAGATCAAAATCAATATACCGAAGATAATATTCGTTCGTTAGACTGGAAGGAACATATACGTATGCGTCCTGGTATGTATATCGGAAAATTAGGTGATGGATCATCTCCTGATGATGGTATATACATTCTAATTAAAGAGGTTATAGATAATAGTATCGATGAGTTCGTGATGGGAACTGGTAAGACTATTGAGGTTACACTCAAAGACAAGCTAGTGACTGTGCGCGATTATGGACGTGGTATTCCCTTAGGTAAAGTAGTAGATGTAGTGTCTAAGATGAATACAGGGGGTAAATATGACTCTAAAGCATTTAAGAAGTCTGTAGGTCTAAATGGGGTAGGTACTAAAGCAGTAAACGCTTTATCTAACTACTTTAGAGTGGAGTCTGTACGCGATGGTCTATTAAAAGGAGCTGAATTCTCTGCTGGAGATTTAGTGACAGAAGAAGATCAAGTAGAAACGACAAGAAGAAAGGGTACTAAGGTTTCTTTCGTTGCAGATGAGGCTATCTTTAAGAACTATAAGTATAGAACAGAGTATATCGAGCGTATGCTTAAGAACTACTGTTATCTAAATAAAGGGTTGACGGTAATGTTTAATGGGGAGAAGTTCTTCTCAGAGAATGGTCTTAAGGATTTATTACTAGAAAACATTACAGAAGATGATCAAGTATATCCAATCATTCACTTAACAGGGGATGATATCGAGGTAGCGTTAACACATAGTAAAAGCCAATATTCTGAAGAGTACTACTCTTTCGTAAATGGACAAAACACTACTCAAGGAGGGACACACTTAGCAGCATTTAGAGAAGCTTTAGTGAGAACGCTAAAAGAGTTTTACAACAAGAATTTTGATGCTTCGGATATCAGAAAGTCTATCGTAGCAGCTGTAGCAGTGAAAGTAGAGGAGCCTGTATTCGAATCTCAAACTAAGACTAAACTTGGGTCTACAGATATGGGACCAGAGTTGCCGACTGTACGTACATTCGTAAATGATTTCGTAAAAACACAGTTAGACAACTATCTACACAAGAATCCAGAGATAGCAGATGCGCTATTAAAGAAGATATTACAAGCAGAAAAAGAGCGTAAAGAGTTGTCTGGTATTAGAAAGATAGCTAAAGATCGCGCTAAGAAAGCTAGTTTACACAATAAGAAACTTAGAGACTGTAGAGTACACTTAACAGATATAAAGAATCCGTTATACTTAGATAGTACCTTGTTTATTACAGAGGGAGACTCTGCATCAGGATCTATTACTAAATCAAGGAACGTGAATACGCAGGCTGTATTTAGTTTAAGAGGTAAGCCTTTAAACTCGTACGGAATGACCAAGAAGATCGTTTATGAGAATGAAGAGTTTAACCTACTACAGGCAGCATTAGATATAGAAGATGAGTTCGAGAATTTAAGATATAATAATATCGTGATAGCTACCGATGCCGATGTCGATGGTATGCACATTCGCTTATTATTAATTACATTCTTCTTACAATTCTTCCCAGAATTAATTAAAGAAGGGCATTTATACATCTTACAAACTCCTTTATTTAGGGTTAGAAATAAGAAAGAAACCATCTACTGTTATAGTGAAGAGGAACGTGTTAATGCTATAGAAAAACTAAAACCTAAACCAGAGATTACACGATTTAAAGGGTTAGGAGAGATATCTCCAGATGAGTTTCAGTTCTTTATAGGGGAAGATATAAGATTAGATCCTGTAATGCTAGATAAATCTATCTCTATCGATAAAATGTTAGAGTTTTATATGGGTAAAAACACCCCTGATAGACAAGAATTTATCATTGACAATCTTAAAGTTGAACTTGATGTTGTAGAATAATAATTATGAGCCAAGACGAGAATTTAGATCAAGAGTTAAACAATATTAATAATGAACAGCATATAGAGGATCACTCTAATGTTCAGGAAGAAGTAACTGAGACAATAACGAAGGTAACAGGTATGTACAAGGATTGGTTCCTTGATTATGCCTCTTATGTAATCTTAGAGCGTGCAGTACCAGCTATCGAAGATGGTTTTAAGCCTGTACAAAGACGTATTATGCACTCGATGAAAGAGTTGGATGATGGTCGTTATAACAAGGTTGCTAATATCGTAGGGCACACGATGCAGTATCACCCGCATGGGGATGCGAGTATTGGTGATGCTTTAGTTCAACTTGGACAAAAAGATCTATTGATTGATATGCAGGGGAACTGGGGTAATATCCTAACAGGAGATGGTGCAGCAGCTTCTCGTTATATTGAGGCTCGTCTAAGCAAATTTGCTTTAGAGGTATTATATTCTCCTAAAATAACAAATTGGCAGGCTTCTTATGACGGTAGAAAGAATGAACCTATCAATCTACCAGTCAAATTCCCATTACTTTTAGCGCAAGGAGGTGAAGGTATCGCAGTAGGACTATCTACTAAAATATTACCTCACAACTTTAATGAATTAATAGATGCGTCTATTAAGATACTAAAAGGAAAGCCATTTACGATATATCCTGATTTCCCTACTGAAGGGATAGCAGATGTATCTAATTATAATGATGGGGCTCGTGGAGGACGTGTACGCGTTAGAGCTAAAATAGCTCCATTAGATAAGAATACTTTAGTAATCACAGAAATACCTTTTTCTACCACTACTACTAGTTTGATAGAGAGTGTGCTTAAAGCAAATGAAAAAGGGAAGATTAAGATTAAAAAAATAGAGGATAATACAGCTGCGCAAGTAGAGATATTAATTCACCTACCTCCTGGTACTTCTCCTGATAAGACAATAGATGCATTATATGCGTTTACAGCATGTGAGACGTCTATAGCACCATTAGGATGTGTTATTCAGAATAATAGACCATTGTTTACAGGTGTCTCAGAAATGCTGAAGAATTCTACTAATCAAACAGTAGATCTTCTTAAGAAAGAACTTGAGATAGAGCTATATGAATTAGAAGAGAAATGGCACTTCCTATCACTTGAACGTATCTTCATTGAGAATCGTATTTACCGTGCGATTGAGGAAGAAGAAACTTGGGAAGGAGTATTAAGTGCTATTGATGAAGGATTAAAGCCTTTTATTGTTAACCTGAAGAGAACTATTACTCAAGAAGATATCGCTAGATTAACAGAGATACGTATTAAGCGTATTTCTCGTTTTGATATTGATAAAGCGAATCAGAACATTGAAGCTTTAGAAGGAGAAATAGAAGCTGTAAAATACAACTTAGAACACCTTATAGATTTTGCTATAAAATATTTTTCTACACTTAAAGAGAAATATGGCAAAGGTAGAGAGCGTTTGACTGAGTTGAGAAGTTTTGATACAATCGAAGCTACTAAGGTAGTTCTTAGAAATACTAAACTTTATGTAAATAGAGAAGAAGGTTTCTTTGGTACAGGTCTTAGAAAAGATGAGTATGTGTGTGACTGTTCTGATATAGATGATGTTATTGTATTCTTAAGAGACGGATCTATGATGGTATCTCGTGTAGATGAGAAGAAATTCGTTGGAAAAGATATTATACACATTGCTGTTTGGGATAAAAATGACAAACGAACTATCTATAATATTATTTATAGAGATGGTAAGTCAGGATCATCATTTATCAAGCGTTTTAATGTGACAGGGGTAACACGTGATAAAATGTATCCTTTAACACAGGATAAACCTGGTTCACAAATACTTTACTTCTCTGCAAATCCTAATGGTGAGGCAGAAGTAGTGACTATCTTATTAAGACAATTAACTAATGTTAAGAAACTGAAGTTTGACTTAGACTTTGCAGAACTATTAATTAAAGGTAGAGTTGCTAAAGGAAATGTTGTTACTAAGTACGCTATCAAAAAGATAGAATTAAAAGAAAAAGGTATCTCTACTTTACGTCCACGTAAGATTTGGTTTGACGAGACAGTTAAACGTCTTAATGTAGATGGTAGAGGAGAGTTATTAGGTGAGTTTAAACCTGAAGATCGTTTGTTGATTATTAATCAAAGCGGTAAGCTTAAGACTATTGTCCCTGAGTTAACTACGCACTTTGAGGAAGATATGATCGTATTAGAGAAGTGGAAAAACAATAAGCCAATTTCTGCATTATACTTTGATGGAGAGAAGAATCGCTATTATTTAAAACGCTTCCTTATTGAGAATGAAAACCGTGAAGAAATATTTATCACTGAACACCCTAATTCTAAATTAGAAATAGTATCTACAGACTTTAGACCAATGTTTGAGGTAGTATTTGCAAAGGTTAAAGGTACTCAAAAAGAAAACTTACTAATTGATGTAGAGCAATTTATAGCTATTAAAGGAATTAAAGCTTTAGGTAATCAAGTGTCTGTTGATAAGATACGTCAGGTGAATATATTAGAATCATTGCCTTATGTAGAGGAGGAAGAGGAAGAAGAAGAGGAAGAAATCATCATCGGGGAAGCACCTGATACAGAATTAGATGACGATGATCAACTAACATTACTATTTTAAAATAATTAGATGAAGTACAGCTATCTCTTAATCGCTTTATTAACAGGAAGTCAACTCTTTGCTCAAGAAGTAGAAGATAACTTATTTGATCAAGATAGGGAAATAAAAAGGCTTAGTGATAGATGGGATTTGAACCCTGAGAATAAAGGTAAAACATTCACCATTACCCCATATAAGCCTATTTATTTAATGCCTGCTAGATGGTCAAGTAATCCTAATGAAATGCCGACTAGTCTGCACGAGATTAACTCTGCTACAGAACCTATTGATTATAATAATGTAGAACTCCGTTTTCAGATAAGTTTTAAGACTAAGATGGCATCGGGGGTATTTTGGGGAAAAGGAGATGTATGGGTAGCCTTTACGCAGACTGCCAATTGGCAAGCTTATAATGAGAAAGAGTCAAGACCTTTTAGAGAGTTAAACTATGAGCCTGAGGTGATCTTTAACTATCCTCTTGATTATTCGATTAATAACTTTAAGTTCACTATGGCTGGGATAGGTTTTAATCATCAGTCTAATGGAAAGAGTCTACCATATTCTAGAAGTTGGAATAGGATAACTATGCACCTGGGAATGGAATATCACAACTGGACTTTCTTAGTGAGACCTTGGTTTAGGTTATCAGAAGAAGCTAAATCAGATGATAATCCTAGAATAGAAGACTATGTAGGAAGGGGAGAGCTAGTAGTTGGTTACCAACCTAAGAATGGGCAACTTTTTACACTCATGGTTAGAAATAACTTGAGATTTAATGATAATTACAGAGGCTTCTTAGAATTTACTTGGGCATATCCAATCAAGAATAACTTAAAAGCTTTCCTAGTCGTTAATAACGGATACGGAGAGACGTTGATTGATTATAATTGGAAACAGACTAATATAGGTATAGGTATTTCCTTAATGGAATGGTTATAGAAAAATGCGACAAACTAAGTTTGTCGCATTTTTTATGCATTTAATCTATGTTTAATTGACTGTAAATGAGCAGTCCTATTGAAAGTACTGCTAGACCTAAGCCTGCGATATTTACCTTACTTAGTTTCTCTTTAAAATAGAAGTATCCTATTAAGGTTCCCAAGAATATTACACCATAGTTCATCCCTGCAAATACTACAGTAGGATTACTAGAGAAAGCCTTATGAGCATTAAGATAGAAGTATATATTCATAAAGTTTAATATACCTATTATAGGCCCGTATATTATTGTCTTCGTGCTTATATTTAGTTTCTCTTTTTTATAAATTACATAGATTGAATAGAATATAAAAGAAAGTACTAAGGATACTCCGAATATGTAAAATAGAGTAGTGGTGTAGGGGGTAGTGCTATACAGGGCTACTTGTTTAAAACATATATCGATTATTCCGAAACCAAAGAAAACCAATATTAAATACAGAAAGCTATATTTACTCTTTATTTCATTATTATCTTCTTTTTTAAGAATTAGACCTATAGACAAGAATCCTATTAATAAAGCTAAATACTTCAAATTTGAGATATTTTCTTTAAAAATAAATATAGAAGCTAATATGGGAATAAAAAGAGACATACGCTGTGCAATATCTGTTTTTATAATTCCGGTATATCTAATACTTAGATATTGCATTACGAATATCGTTGGGAGCAAAATACCTAAACCTAATACTAATAGAATGGGAAAATTACTTAGAGATTCTATATTTGGTTTAAATATAAAATATGACAATAAGACTGTAGCAATATAGTTTAAAATGATAATCTGAAAGATATCGATATTTCCTTTTTTTAGAATTTTAAAAAAAACACCAACAGATATACTGCTAAGGATGCTTAGTATTAGATATAACATAGTAAGTGATTGTATTTACAAATATAAAGTAATAAAGAGAATTGTAGCAGAAATAGGGTTCTAAAATACTCTATTTTACATAAGATGTATTATACTTTAATATGAGTATTTTTAACAGCAATACAATAATTATTTTAAACAATTAATTATACCTAAAGAATATTTTACTAATTTTGTGTAAAACAATAAATAATATACTGTATTTTAAGTTTAAATAAAGCTTAATGAAAATATGAAGAAAATTCCAAGATACAATAGTTGTGATCTTTTAGACCAAAATAATGTTTTAAAAGATTGTGTTATTTTTGATTTAAACAGAATTATTCAAATGAGAAATAATGTGGTGTCTATTGCACATCAGCACTCATTTTATCAAATCTTATTAATTACAGGTGGTTCGGGAATTCATTTGATTGATAGCGAGAGCCATTCCGTTGCTAAAGGCGATATATTTTTCTTGTCTCCAGGACAAGTTCACAGATGGGACTTTAATGAATCAACACAGGGTTTTATAATAAACTTTACTGTTGATTTCTTTTCACCATTTCTACTTAATAAAGATTTTATTCAATTGCTCCCATTTTTTGAATATGATTCGCATTATACTAAATTGAATGTTTTTAAACAGTTCTCTACCATAGCTAATATCTTTGATAAGATTACATTTGAGTTTCAAATTAAAGAGAACTATGATTCGAATCTAATAAGAGTTTATATATTAGAACTTTTGTTACTTTTAAAGAAGCAAATTAATGAAGAGAATAACTTCTCTTATAGTCAATTACAGCCTTCTAATCTAATTAAACAATATGAGCATTTTGTAGAACAAAAGTTCTATGAGCTTAGATTTCCTAAAGAATATGCTAAGTTATTATATGTAACTCCTAATTACTTAAATGCTATATGTCAAAAGATCAAAGGACAGTCTGCTGGAGAAATCATTAGAAACAGAATCTTATTAGAGAGCAAAAGATTATTAGTAAATACTAATCTCTCAGCTGGTGAGATAGCTTATAAACTAAGCTTTAAGGACAATTCCTATTTCTCTAGATTTTTCAAGAAGTATGTAGGAGTTTCTCCTGATGAATACAGAAAATCATAGAATACAAAATTTTTAAACAGACTACTCCCCTCCTGTTTTTACCTAAAAGAAGAAGACATAAATCCCCACTTGTCTTCAAAAAAAATGACTGCCAATAAGCAGTCACTCAATATCTAAATCTCTTTTCCTTAAAGGACAGTATCCCATTTTATAGTAGAGTTATACCATAGTGCTCCTTTATTAACTTCTAGAGGACTAATAATATTATTTGTGTATAAAGCACCAGTACCTAAACCTTGGGGCATCATATTATTTAATGTATAGGTCCATTGAGCGATGGCATTTAAGCCAATATTACTTTCTAATGCAGAAGTTACCCACCATCCTATATTTCTCTCTTTTGCTAAAGTAATCCATTCTAGACTTCCTTTAAATCCGCCTATTAGACTCGGTTTTAGTATAATATACTGTGGCTTTATCTTATCTAATAGCTCTTTTTTGTCATCTATGGATAGCACTCCTATTAATTCTTCATCTAATGCAATAGGCAGTGGTGTATTCTCACATAACGCAGCCATAGCCTTGATTTGGTGTTGTTTAATAGGCTGTTCTATACTGTGAAGATCTAGATGACTAAGTATTTTTAATTTCTCATAAGCTTCTTCAGGACTAAATCCTCCATTAGCATCTACTCTAATTTCTATATCTTCAGCAGTATAGTACTGTCTGATATACCTTAATAACCCTAATTCTCTCTCAAAATCAATCGCTCCAATCTTAAGCTTAACACAACTAAACCCTTCTTTAAGCTTATCATCAATCTGTTCTTTCATAAAAGATTCTTCTCCCATCCATACTAAACCATTGATAGCAATAGACTCTTTTCCAGCTGTAAACGGTGATGGGAATAAAATGAAGGGATCTTTACTTTCTAATGATAAGAATGCCTGTTCAAGACCAAACTGTATAGAAGGCCATTCTCTCAGGCTTTCCCAAAGCACATTTTGACCCAAGTGGATATTATCAACTACCCACTTTAGTTTTTCTTCATAGTTAGGTCTATCATCAAAACTAAGAGAGCGCAGTATCCCACACTCTCCTATTCCTTTTTTATTCTTATCTTCTAAAATGATATACCAAGTTTCTTTTTCTGTAAGCACTCCTCTAGAAGTACCTGAAGGTCTTTTAAATATCAGATTATGTCTTTTATAACTTGCTTTCATAACACTTATAGCGTTAAACTCTCACCTATATTTAATAGCATTAGATCTTTTCCTTTTTCAAAGAATTTTCGTTTTGCCTCTTCGTGGTCTATTTCTATGTATCCAAAAGTATCAAAATGGTACCCTAATACCTTGTCACATTTCACAAAATCAGACGCAACTACAGCTTCATTTACGTCCATTGTGAAGTTACTTCCGATAGGCAATATAGCTAAGTCTAAGTTAGTGAACATTGGTATAAGTTTCATATCCATTGTTAGAGAAGTATCTCCTGCGATATAAATATTCTTATTTTTACTTTCAATAACGAATCCTCCTGGTTGTCCTCCATAACTACCATCAGGGAAAGAACTAGAGTGAATAGCCGGAGTATATTTTAATTTACCAAAATCAAATGTCCACGATCCCCCATGGTTCATAGGGTGTGCATTAAATCCTTTTGCTTCATAGTGTCCTGCTATTTCTGCATTAGATACTATTACTGCGTCAGGGTTATTCTTCGCTATACGCTCTACATCAGCGATATGATCACCATGTGCATGCGTTATTAGTATATAATCTACTTTAATAGCATCTACATCTATTGCTTTGGCCGCTGGTAATGGATTCCCTGAGATAAATGGGTCTACTATAATATTAATATCTTCCACTTGAATACCTAAACAGGCATGTCCGTAATATGTGATTTTCATAAGTATAATTTTTAAAGTACTAAAGCTATTGAAAATAATAGAGAAAGCAAAAATGTACTCAAAGCTACTATCTTCATTTGTGAATCTAATTCTCTTGGTTCTGTATTTTTCTTTACGAATACTAAGTGCTTTAATAAAGGAATATAAGCAAGGATAAAGAAGTATTTATACAGAGACAGGTTTGCGTGTATGCCATATACAATAAACGCTACTAGAGCAAATAACACGATAAAATAGTGATATTTCTTAGCACCTTCTCTACCTAGTTTAACTGCTAGGGTATTCTTTCCAACTAATTTGTCTGAATTTAAGTCACGCATATTATTGATATTCAATACCGCAATACTCAAATTACCTACTGCTATAGCCGGTAGGATAACCCAATAGTCTAATACTTGACCATATAAGTAGAAACTCCCGATAACACTAACTAATCCAAAGAAAATAAAAACAAACAAATCTCCTAATCCTTTATATCCATACGCACCAGAACCAACTGTATATTTAATAGCTGCTGCTACACATGATACTCCTAAAACAAAGAAGAATAGTGAAGTAAAGAAATTATCTCTGCCAAAAGAAATATAGATTAGGATTAACGCAGCTATTAATGAAAGAAATGAAGTAATGATAACACCTTTTTTCATTTCTTTAGCTGTAATTAATCCACTCTGTAAAGCACGTTGAGGACCTATACGAGTCTCGTTATCTGTTCCCTTTACGCCATCGCCATAATCATTAGCAAAGTTAGATAGGACTTGTAATAATAGTGTAGTTAATATAGCGAACGAGAATATGCTCAAGAAAGAGGTATTAGCCGAAAAAAAAGGATATGCACAGGCACTCCCTATTATAATTCCTGAAACTGAAAGAGGTAATGTACGCAGTCTAGCTGCACTTACCCAGGCTTTAAATTTTATCATCAATGGATCTAAATTGCACTAAGAGTAATGAGCTCTTAAGGAGTATTAAAAGTTCAAAATTAAATAGAAATAATGACATAGTCTCTATTTAAGACTACTCTTCTCTGCTTTTAAATTAAGTATAAAGAGCAAACTAAAAGCTAATCTATCCGATAAGTTTAAGTTTTAAGTACTTATGAGGTTTAGCAAATGTATAGTACAATGCATACAGAGGATTAGCTCCCTTAACTGAGAAAGTTAATGTTTGGTCTTCGGCAATCTCAAAGATTATCGCATTCGAAGTATTCCAATCTATTTTAGCACTTAGAATGTGCTTTCCCTCAGGTATTTCGAAGTCCATTTCTATCCCATTAGCGATAGATCCTAGTTTTTCCCCATCTAAATATATAGTGTAGTTTCTAAATCTTTCTACGAAAGCTTTCTTTCTTCTTAAGATTATTGTTGCCATCTTTTAATTCCAACTTGTTTTTAGTAAAGTTATAAGTTATTAGAGAAGTAACCATATTAAAATAAACTATTTTTTAATTTAAGAAGGCTTTTTTTGACTAATACTAGCTCCTCAACAAAACTATTCTAGGTTATATCAACCTCTTTATTTAAATAGTCTAAAAAATTACTTTTTAGTTGTCCCAAAAGACTATTTTTTTGAGATATCCCCTTCCACAGGCAATCTAAGTCATCGTTTATTTAATTTTATGTACATTTTTTATGAACACCATATTTTGTAATTACCTATATATCAATTATTTATTGATATATAGCTCAAATACCTATTTTACTAATGGAGAGTACTAGGACAATACAAGGGCTGAGAGATTTTTGCCCTTGTATTGTCTTCTAATTGACCTTAAACTCTTCTTTAAGGGTGATCACAAAATAAACCCTGTTTTAACTCAGGCTATATGATAGGCATATAAATAAAAGTCATTATAGAAAATAGGACTGAATTAGATGATTTCAACGTACTATAATGTGGTTATAGAACTATGATGTCGAAGGCTAATTCTATATTGAATTTGTTTAGCTGAATAGAATCTAAGAGCCTTAGAAAAAGTAAATCTATTGTACTCTATACATCAGTTTTTGGGTGTACAAATATTTTAGGGTAAACCTCTGTTTGGTATATAAATTTATACTTTCTCTGTAATCATTAAAAAAAGGCATTGATTGTTTTAGAGTAAAATACTTATTTCGCCACCTTCTCTTTTTTATTTATTACTTAAGTTAGAAAGGCCATATTTTAGTATTACTTCTATTCTCCTTTAACCTAGATTATTTACTTGATAAAATACCTGAAAACCACCTATAATAAAAAGTTATACACTATTCTTTACATATGTAACTTATTGATTATTAAAATATATTACATCTTATGTAAAGTAATAATTTAAGTGGACAACATAGTGTTTTTAGGATTAACTGATTAGATGTTCGCTCTTGA
>JBOFGJ010000571.1:0-6192 GCA_051649065.1 Flavobacterium sp.
TTACTATCAGCGTATTTGTATGTCCCTTCTTCAATTTGCGCATACATATTCATAGAGTAAAAGACTGCGAATAATAAACCTATTAATTTAAGTTGTCTCATTTTCATCCTTTTTAATTATATACAAATTGTTAAGTATAAAGTTACTGAATTATAGTGCTTTAACAGGTTATTTTATAGATGTATTTGTGGTGTTAATTACTTGCCATAGACTAAGAGGAGTATTTCGCTATACCTTTTCCTAAAAGCATTTAGAAATAGTTGATATTTGAATATAATAATGATTTTATTCACTATAGTTAAGAATCTTTAGAGCAATTGCTAATTGTATTTAAAATTTTGTATTTTAGAGATAACCAAAAAAGCAATATTTTATGAATACAATTTCTTATGTACATGGTGCTTCTAGCATACCTTTGTTAGGAGAAACTATTGGACAAAACTTGAAGAGAATGACTGATCTCTACCCCGATAATGAGGCTTTAGTAAGTGTTCATCAGGGATTTAGAGCTACTTATAAAGAATTTTATGACATTACTAGCCAAGTAGCCAAATCACTTTTAGCACATAATATACAGAAGGGTGATCGTGTAGGTATCTGGGCACCTAACTGTTACGAATGGGTATTAATGCAGTATGCCACTGCCCGCATTGGGGTAATTTTAGTGAATATTAACCCTGCTTATCGCGCTCACGAAATAGAATTCGCTATAAATCAGTCTGAAATATCGCTAATTGTCTCTGCTCCTAGTTTTAAAAGCAGTGATTATCGCAAGATTATCTCTCTGATTTTTGAAGATTGTCCATCGCTTAAAGAAGTTGTTTTCTTAGGAGAAGAGTGGGATTCTTTCTTATCAGATAGCAATCAGATTACTGATGGAGAATTAGCTGTTATAGAGGATTCTGTGCAGTTCGGCGAAGCTGTGAATATTCAATATACATCTGGGACTACAGGTTTCCCAAAAGGAGTGACTCTAACACATCACAATATCTTAAATAACGGTTACTTTATAGGTAAGCGATTAAAGTACACGCCTGCAGATAGAGTGTGTATACCCGTACCGTTTTATCACTGCTTTGGTATGGTTATCGGGAATCTGTGTTGTACTTCTCACGGGGCTACGATGGTAATTCCAAATGATGGTTTTGACCCTGCGAAGACCCTTCAAGTTGTTCAAGACGAAAAGTGTACTTCACTTTATGGTGTTCCAACTATGTTTATCGCTGAATTGCAGCTGCCTAATTTTAAAGAGTATGACTTAAGCTCTCTGCGTACAGGTGTGATGGCAGGCTCTCTATGTCCTGAGCAAGTAATGCGAAAGGTGAAGTCAGAGATGCACATGGAGGAAGTGAGTATTTGTTATGGAATGACAGAAACCTCGCCAGTATCTACGCAAACACATATAGGTATTGATATCGTCAAACAAACAACTACAGTAGGAACCGTACAAGATCACCTAGAAATAAAGATTATCGACCCAGAGACAGGTAGAATAGTTTCTAGAGGAGAAGCAGGAGAGTTGTGTACAAGAGGTTATTCGGTAATGTTGAAGTATTGGAATAATCGCACTCTTACATCTGAAGTATTAGACGAAAATAGATGGATGCACACAGGGGATTTGGCGACTATGGATGAAGATGGATATATTGCTATTACAGGGCGTATAAAAGATCTAATCATTCGAGGAGGAGAGAATATATCACCGAAGTGGATAGAGGACTTCTTATATACTCACCCGAATATAGCAGATGTACAGATCATAGGTGTACCAGATGAGAAGTATGGAGAAGAGATTATGGCTTGGGTTATCCTTAAACCTAATGCAACTGTTACTCCTGAGGAATTAAAGGCGTTCTGTAATGAGAAGATAGCACACTTCAGAATACCCAAATATTGGAAGTTTGTCACTGAGTTTCCAATGACAATATCAGGTAAAGTCAGAAAAGTAGAGATGAGGCAAATAGCAATAGAAGAATTAGACCTCTAAAAGAGATTTATTACTAACTTTGTATCTAATAATTACACACAACATATTATGAAGATATCAATCGGAAACGACCACGCTGGACCTGAGTATAAAAAGGCTATCGTGAAGTATTTAGAAGACAAAGGAATTACTGTAACTAACTATGGAGTAGATGACTTTGCATCTGTAGATTACCCTGATTATGCACATAAAGTAGGTGCAGATATAGACGAAGGAAAAGCAGATTTTGGTATCGTTATATGTGGAAGTGGTAATGGTATAGCGATGACTGCTAATAAGCACCAAGGTGTACGCTGTGCACTATGCTGGACTAAAGAGATTGCAGAGTTAGCAAGATTACATAATGATGCTAATGTGATTAGTATTCCTGCTCGTTACACGTCTATAGAACAAGCTGTAGCGATGGTAGAGACTTTCTTAAATACTGCATTCGAAGGTGGAAGACACCAAAACAGAGTGAACAAAATTACTTGCGCATAAGCGAGTAATCACCATATTTCAAAAATAAAAAAGCACGTAGTCTATTGATTACGTGCTTTTTTGTATTATTACTGTCTCTAATTGTATTCTGTTATATACTTCACTATCTCCTATTCTCCTTCATTATTTACTGTATTGTATTAGGGAATAGAATGGTTACTCTTGAGTTCTTTTTTCTGCTCTAGTTTGTTCTATAAGTTTATTAAGACGTTCGAACGCACCATTAGCTTTTAGTTCTGCGACTAAAGTCTTCATATCTTCTAACTTACCTGTATTATCAATGATAACCTCTTCTCTATCAGAATAAAAGACTGTGTTTATTTATTCCACTTCGAATATAGCTTGTATCTCTACAGGAGAATTAACAGGGATAGAGCTTGCTCCTAAAGTACCTCTAGCGTGCTTCCCCTTATCGCCAAATATAGCTACGGATAAGTCAGATGCTACGTTCATTAGATTGGCGTGTTGGATATAATCCGGAGTGGTGTTAAATATACCCGTCAGTTGTACCGTTTTCTTTACTCTGTTTAGGTCGCCATTTACCGCAAGTTTAAGCACAGCGATAACGTTAAGCATAGTTTGCTCTGTAGCCTTCTTAGCCTCTTCTTCTGTGACGTCTACTCCTACTTTACCAGGATAAAGAACCTTGCCATCCTTTAGAGCCACTTGATTAATGAAGACAAGATTACCTGATGTAGAGTATGGAGTATAGTTCCCTACAGGATTAGGCGCCGTAGGCAGTATTATATTCTTTTGTTTTAAGGTTGTTTCTATATCCGTGGTTGGTTGTTTAGCGATAGTGATTTCATTCTTATTAAACGTTTCTTTTAAAGCTGTAGCTACCTTGGAGAAGTTCTTTCCTTGTTCATAAGCGACTAGTAATTCGCTCTCGCTTGGGCGTACGACTGCCTTATTAGAGGCAAGGCTACTTGCTCCTAATACACTATTACCTTGCGGAATGTTGTTATCCATTTTCTCCGTAGTGCGTATGCCATTAGATACTAATATCATACCGTGTACAGCTAGGCTATTCCAGAATGACTGTAAGGCTAACTCCCTCCCTGCTCCGCTTCCTGCAGACATAAATACTGCCGTAGGCATTCCCTCTAGGCTGTGAGCTGTCCACAAGTCTACTGTCTGAGCCAGAAAGTCACTCATAGATGTACTGATGTTACCGAAATACACAGGTGATCCCCATATGATACCATCGTAGCTAGGTAGTTCTGATACTGTAGTAACAGGTATAGTTGATAACAACGGATTATCACTTGCCTTAACTAATTTTATTGTTGCCTTATTATTAGGGTTAGAAGTTATTCCCTTTGCTATTGCTTGTGCCATTTTATACGTACCTCCCTTGTCAGAATGGATTAATACTAATATGTTAGTAGGAGTATCTTTTGCTGTGATTTTTGGAGAGATAAAGAATGTTATTAAGGTCAATAACAGGATATGAATAGTTTTCATTGATTTGATTTTTAATTTGATATCAAAGGTATTGATGGCGTTTATATTATATTTGCCAAAAAGTATATGTATAACGACAATGTCAAATGTGGATTGACCGAGAAGATAAACGGAGTGTATGAAGATACATATAACGTACAGGCATATGTATGGTATGAAGACAACTTCCTTCACGACGAGTATCCCCACGCCCATCAGCGATATCAGTTGACCTATGTGGAGCAGGGCTACCAATATCTCCACATAGACAACCGTATATACTTAATACCTCAGCATCACGTGGTTTGGATCCCATCAGGACAACACCACGCGACTACCTCTACAGCGACGGATATTAATCTGAAAGTGCTACTGTATAAGGACGTCCCTAAAGAAGAGTTCTATGAGCAAGTACACGTGTTCCCTGCTCCTACTGTACTTAGAGAGATGCTTCACTATGCTTCTAAGTGGAACAGATCTGTGGCGTTAGACGTAGAAAAAGAACAGTTCTTACAAGCCATCCTCTTGAGTCTAAAATACTTCTGTGAGGAGAACGAATCTCTCCAAATCCCCATTCCCTCTGATCATAGACTAATACCTGTTTGTGCGTCTATTAATAAACAATATGAAATGGGATTAGATCTAGAGGATTTGGCTATGTTATCGACTATGTCTGTGCGTAATCTACAGCGTTTATTTAAGCAAGAAACGGGGCTTACTCTACAGAAATACTTACAGCTTATCCGTATTCTAAAGAGTATTGAGCTGCTAGATACCAAGGCGTTTACCCTTAGTGAGATTGCATTTAAGATAGGTTATAAAAGCCTTGCCGCCTTTAGAAGCTCTTACTTAGAGATTATGAAAGTCTACCCTAAAGTGAAAAAGTAAAAAGATCAAAATCACGCATACCCCTGACAAAAGGCTGTCATTACTCTACTCTAGTTTTGTATCCTAATCTTAATAAACATCAGTATGATACAAGTAAGTAATGCACCTGTGTGTGCGATGGAATTCACAAGTTTTAAGAAGAAAGCTGAGGTCAGCGATGACGAGTTACTCTTTGCTGTATTGCGTTTTGAGCGTCAGTTGGCACAGGTAGAAGGCATAGTGTATCACTGCTTAGTACGCAACTATGATAACGAGTATGCTAACGTGCTATTCGCTACCTCTATGCAGGTGATAAAGTCTCTAGAAACAGTGATTGGTAATACTAAAGAAACACAAGACTTCTTCAATAAGGTAGAGATGAACTCTGTACAGACAGAGTATCACGAGATCAGTAAACCAAATTTCACCTTACCAGAGTACTTCGGATGTATAGAGAATGGCAAGTTTTCCTTAAAAGAAGGTAATCAGCAGAGTACTCTCGTACTCACTTCGGATGCAGTAGAAGAAGGCTATCTAAATCAATATGACAACACGAAAGGACACTTTATCACTATGCGTGGTGAGAACCAATATGCTGAAATAGTCTTAGGGCACACGTTAGGCAATACGAAGGAGATTTGCTACGGATATTTTGATAATGATGCTTGCCTTTCCCTTCTTGATTTAATAGATGAGAGCAGTATGGAATTGGGGTTTTGGTATGTGGTGGGTTGAGAATGAAATATTTGAATTATGACTGACAATGTCTTGTCTATCAGTCAGTAACATCATCATTGATAAAACTGACATCGTCAGTATAAAAATAGAATAATTGTATAGAAGTGTTCAGCTACTGTACAGGTACATAATGTCTAAGAGGAGGTATTTTGCCTCCATTTTGTACTTCTATATTTTTAATGGTCGGCTTGTGGTCGGCTGTTGATAGGTAGTTGGTCGGCTGATAACATCGCAAAACAGCCTATCACTACCCTATCAGCTACCTATGACATAACTATCAAGAGGAACAATCTTTGTACATAGTTAATTATCAACTAGTAAAAGCAAAAAATTATGGCAAAGTTGTCTCCGAAAGGAAGAATGACAGGGGTAAGTGGACCTGTGTATTTTAGAACATTAAACAATTTGCAAATCGTACAAACTAGACCAGATCGGTCTAAGCAGAACAAAGAGAATAATCTGTCTGCGAAGTTGTTTAAACGCACGGCTAATAGTCTAAAGATCCTGCGTAGGAGCATCGAACTCTTCTTAGGGAATAGATATGAGTCTACTGCTCATCAGCGATTAATGGGACAAGTGATGAAAGCTTTGAGAAAGAATACAACGTTTCCTATAACGGAGACTACGGTGTATAATACATCTATTGAAGATATTATCGGTTTTGAATGGAATAC
>JBOFGJ010000572.1:0-1168 GCA_051649065.1 Flavobacterium sp.
CTGCTATTAGGTGAAGAGCTATTGCAGGCTAATGTAACTACCTCCATTGCTACCGATACCAAAGACGAACAGGTAAAGTTGGTAGAGAACCAGTTAGAGCAGGGCATTAAACAGCTGGGTATGATGGACTCTCAGATGCAGACAGCTGCTGAACAGTTGACCCAAGCAAAGATTCAAACTGAGATTACTACCGCTACTAAAGATGAGCAGATAGCTCTCGCAGAGGTACAGCTCAAACAACAAGAAGATGCTCTTGCTGTATCTCAGGAACGTCACGGTATGAACTTTAAACCTGCATTTACACAGGAGTAATTATGCTAACAGTACGTAGTCTCACAGGTGGTGAGAAAGAAGGTAGTGGTGTATTTGATGAGCTAATGCGAACCATCAAATCACATGTGCATGAAGAACTAGCTGAGGGTCGTATCACAGAGAAAGCTTACTCTGAAGTATATCTAGGTGCTCTACAGTTTGCTCTTAATTCTGCTACCACTTATGCACTCTCATACGAGAAAGCTAATAAAGAATTGGAAGTATTGGATGAGCAGATTAAGCAGAACCAGAAACAGAATGAACTGTTAGAACTGCAGAAGGAACAACTTAGCATTGCTAATGCTACTGCTAAGTACAACTTGGATGTAATGCTACCAGCTCAACTGTTACAGCTTAAGAAACAGACTGAGTTGGTTACTGAACAGATTAACCAAGCTATTGCACAGACTGCTCAGATTACTGCACAGACAGCTCTCACTAAGAAGCAACAGGACTTGGTAGATGAGCAGATTAGAGATGCTAAGGATAAGCATACCAATCCTACAGGTGGCTTGAACAAAGCTCAGTATGACAAGCTGATGGCTGAGAAAGCTATTGCAGACCAGAAGCTAATCACTGAGAAAGCTCAAACCAGTAACTCTATCAATGGTACAGATGTAGGTGGTTTGATTGGTCAGGAGATTAACCTTAAGAAGAACCAAGGTGATTCATTCCTGCGTAATGCTGAGATTCAAGTAGCTAAGCTGTACTCAGATGCATTCTCTGTTATGTACTCAACAGAGGCAGAGGGTATGAAGATTCAAGACTTTGGTTTTGGTTCTGATGAGTCATTCAATGTAATGAAGAAAGCAGCAGCAGGTATCGGGGTGACTAACTTCGATAACGACACCAATCC
>JBOFGJ010000573.1:0-1512 GCA_051649065.1 Flavobacterium sp.
TTCTTAGAGAAAGGGAAGTGAACTTGGCTAATATCTATGCTTTTTGATAAGGCGAAGTCTTTAAATGACTGTGCCACTACTTGCCAATCTACAGAGTCTGCTTTTAGATTAAATTGTTTCTCAAAAGCTGATATTGACATATTTAAGGCTTTAGCTCCTTGTTCTATAAATTGTTCGTTACTTACTACTTCGGGCATATTAATGTCTCGATTTATCATTTCTTTTTGTAGTAGAGATAATTTGTCTGACCATGCTTGGTATAGGTCACCTGATATAAACTTTGTCACATAATAACTAGCAGCTACAGGTAAGAAGTATGTCCCTTGGTAAAGTCCATCTTTACCTTTAGGTGTAATTAATGCGATAAATGAAGATACTGTTGGGCTAGACATCATCTCTCCGATAGAGAAGATCATAGTTCCTAAGATTGTGAATAAAGGATTGTGGGTATAGAATGTTAAACCAACACCAATACTTGCTATTATTGCCCCTCTAATCACAGCATTAATATGACGCATTTTTATCACGAAATATGAGACACTAACTTGACAGATTATAATCATCAATGAATCTATATTGGTAAACCACTCTGGTTTTACTTGACCATCTTGAGTAAGTAATGTTCCTAAGAATGGTACATTTTCATTAATCCAAGTGCTTAATGCAGCAGAGTTAACCCAGTCTTCAATAAAGTTAGGAAGTGTGTTAAACAATTGGTTAAACATAGTCCAGAAGCCTATCATTAATAATAATAGAATACCTAGACGTACATCTTTTAGAGCTTCGAATATACCTAACACAGAATCCTTGATAGCTTTACCAATAGAGTCTTTAGGTTTCTCTACTTTTGATTCTTTGTAGAAAAATATCACTACAAATAAGTTTATTGCTATAACTATAGCTGCTTGTATAAAAATAATCTTCCAACCAAATGTAGTACGCAATCCTGATGACATTGCAGGCCCGATAAACCCTCCAATGTTAACCATCATATAGAATATACCGAAGCCTATTGTTCCTGAATTTTTGTCAGTATTACTAGCAATAATTGCGGACGCTACAGGTTTAAAGAATGCTGCTCCTACAGCAACTAATAAGAATGCTACATAAACATTGGTAAAGGTTGTTACTTCACCTAGTAGGTAGTAACCCGCAATCATTATGACAAAGGAAATAATTAGTGAAATCTTGTACCCTATTCGGTCAGCGATAACTCCAAATAATAGTGGTAAAAAGTATAGTATAGCTACAACGCCTCCCATGATACTACCTTTTTGGATATGGTTAAAACCAAGACCTCCAGTATCTGTAGAGCCTACTAAATATAGACCTAGCAGGGTGTATATTCCGTACCATGCCCAGCGTTCCATCAGCTCCATAAAGCTGGCTATCCAGAAGTTTTTATTAAATGAAGTTAAGGTTTGTCCAAATGATTTATTATTCTCAGACATGGTTATTAGGATGTTTTAAATTAAGAGGGGTAAGTTAAGTCGTATATTTTAGTTGACAAAT
>JBOFGJ010000574.1:0-1155 GCA_051649065.1 Flavobacterium sp.
CTAATACAGCTGCTGGCCAGGTAATAATATTCCACAATCGGTTAGTCATAATGGTGTATTGGTCTCTAAGGATATTAGATTGCAATTTTGGCATATCTTTAGTCTCGGAGTAATACACAAATAAACGCACGATGTAGAATAATCCTGCAAACCAACAAACTATAAATATAATGTGTAATGCTTTTAAATATAGGTATAACATAATACTATCTATTTTGCCATTCTTTAATCCAAGTAACCATAGCGTCTATCCACATATCATCGTCATTCATACATGGGATAGTTCTAAATTCTTCACCACCGTGCTTTAAGAACTCATCGTGAGCTTCCATTCCTATTTCTTCAAGTGTTTCTAAACAGTCAGCGACAAAAGCAGGAGTTACGACTGCTAGTTTCTTGATACCTCTTTCAGCTAATCCATTTACAGTAGCATCAGTAGGCGGTTGTAGCCATTTGTCCATTCCTAATCTAGACTGGAATGAGTTAGTGTATTTGTCAGCAGGGATGTTTAGTTTCTCTACTACCTGTCTTGTTGTTTCTAAACATTGGTGTCTGTAACAGAAGTCATGTGCTTTAGAAGCAGTTTGACAACATGTACCATCTATTGTACAATGTCCTTTAGTTACATCCGATTTTCTGATATGTCTTTCTGGTACTCCGTGATAAGAGAAGACAATATGGTCATAGTCATATCCTTCTAAGTGATTCTGTATGGTATGTGCTAACGCATTTACATATTCTTTTTTGTTGTAGAATGCAGGAAAGCTGGTTACTTTCATCTGAGGGAAATATTGTTTTCTCACCTCTTCAGCTAGTACATCTATAGTCTCTGTAGTAGCCATAGCAAACTGAGGATATAGAGGTATCATTAATACATCGTCTATTCCTTTGTCCTTTAACTCTTGAAGTCCTGTTTTGATAGATGGCTCTCCATAGCGCATTGCTAGTGCTACAGGTATATCTACTTTAGCCTGTACTTTCTTTTGTTGACGTTCTGAGATTACGATAAGAGGTGAGCCTTCTTCCCACCATATTTTAGAGTAAGCTTCGGCAGATTTCTTAGGTCTTGTATTTAATATAATTCCTTTTACTAATAGATAACGCAGGATGTAAGGCATGTCGATTACTCTTTCATCCATTAGGAATTCACCTAAA
>JBOFGJ010000575.1:0-1522 GCA_051649065.1 Flavobacterium sp.
CATCTATTAACTTAGTAGCGGAGTGTATTACTACGTGTGCTCCTAAGGAGATAGGGTTCTGTAGATAGGGTGTTGCAAAGGTGTTATCTACAATAAAGATGAGGTTGTGTTTCTTTGCTATCTCTCCTAAGTAAGCTAAATCTAATACATCAACTCCTGGGTTAGTTGGACTTTCTGCAAATAGAATCTTAGTGTTAGGCCTGATTAAGCTTTCTACATCATATACTTGATTAAGGTCAAAGTAGCTTGTGTCAACTCCCCATTCTGGAAACATATTACTAAACAGCCCTCTCGTAGAACCAAAGATGTTAGAACAGGAAACAATGTGATCACCTGCTTTTAACAAGGGAAACAAGCTACAGTACACTGCCGCCATACCTGTTGCAAATGCGTATCCTGCTTCTGCTTTCTCAAATAGTCTGATCTTCTCTACAAGCTCTGTTTGATTAGGGTTAGTAAAGCGAGAGTAAGAGTATTGATCTACTTCTTCTGCGAATACGGCACGCATATTCTCTGCATCATCAAAGATAAAGCTTGAGGTTAGGTATAGTGGTGTAGAGTGCTCATTGTATTGTGTGCGCTCTGTCTGTGTTCTGATGGCTTGTGTCTCAAAACAACAGCCTTCTTCATTGTTAGTTGTACTCATCTATTTTTAGTTTACGGTTTAAGTTTGTCATGGATTTGCAACCCGTGAAAATAGCTTAATGGTTTATAGTTAACGGTTTATGGTTTGGTTTTATTCTTTGCTATTGATTTTTTCTTTAGAGTATGTGTCCCATTTTTTGCTGCCATTTGATATTAAAATCGTCATATTAAGTCATTATAATCTTGTCATAGATAGCAAATCCGCGAAAACAGTTAACAGTTTACGGTTGACAGTAAACAGCGGTTAGTCTGTCCACTGTTAACCAATTTATTTATCAGCTAATCTTAGTATGTCTCCAAACACTCCACGTGCTGTAACTGAGGCTCCTGCTCCTGCTCCTTGAATAATAATAGGGTTGTCTCCGTAGCTCTCTGTGTATATTTCGAATATACTGTCTGAGCCTTTTAACTGTCCTAATGCTGAGCTGGTAGGCACTTCGATTAGTTTTGTTTCTAATACTCCTTTGTCTTTTTGTAAGTCGCCTGATAGTTCACCTACATAGCGAAGTACTGTATCTGGTGCTAAGCCTTGTTTTATCTTATCAAAGTAAGGGTTTATCTCATCTAAACTGTTTAAGAACGTTGGTGTATCTACTGTTTGTAATGCTGTAGGAATAAGGTTCTGTATGTTTATTTCTTCGAACTCATTCTGTAAGTCTAATTCACGAGCAAGGATTAACAACTTACGTCCTACATCATTACCTGATAAGTCTTCACGTGGATCTGGTTCTGTATATCCTTTTTCTATCGCTTCCTTCAGTACTTCGCTGAATGGTCTGTCTTGGATAGAATAGTTGTTGAAGATGTAGCTTAGACTTCCTGAGAACACTCCTTTTATCTTCGTGATATTTTCTCCTGATAAGTGAAGAAGCTTAAT
>JBOFGJ010000576.1:0-1656 GCA_051649065.1 Flavobacterium sp.
AAACAGGCTAAGTGAAGTTATTCAAAAACGATAAAATAATAGAACAATGGAAAACGGTATTTACGCTAAGTTCAACACATCAAAGGGAGCTATTTTAGTTAAGCTTACTGAGGAATTAACTCCTGGTACAGTAGGAAACTTCGTAGCTTTAGCAGAAGGTAATCTAGAAAATGATGCACGTCCACAAGGTAAACCTTACTATGATGGTCTTAAATTTCACAGAGTTATTCCTGACTTTATGATTCAAGGAGGTTGTCCATTAGGTCAAGGTTCTGGTGGTCCAGGTTATAAATTTGATGATGAGTTTCATCCAGCGTTAAGACATGATGGTCCTGGAGTATTATCTATGGCTAATGCAGGTCCTGGTACTAACGGATCTCAATTCTTTATTACGCACGTAGCTACTCCTTGGTTAGACGGTAAACACACTGTTTTTGGTAAAGTTGTAGAAGGACAAGATATCGTTGATGCAGTAGCACAAGGAGATATTTTAGAAGCAGTAGAAATTATCAGAGTAGGTGATGCTGCTGAGAAGTGGAATGCTATCGAGGCATTTAGAACTTTCGAAGGTTCAAGAACAAAAAGAGAAGCAGAAGCGAAAAAAGCTGCTTTAGCTGAAGTAGAAAAATTAGCTGCTGGGTTTGAAGAAACTGCAAGCGGATTAAGATATCAAATGATCGTTAACGGTACTGGTAAACAAGCAGAGAAAGGTAAAACAGTATCTGTACACTATAAAGGTGCTTTAGCTAACGGAACTGAGTTCGATAGTTCATACAAAAGAAAGAAACCAATCGAGTTTCCATTAGGTATGGGACACGTAATCGAAGGATGGGATGAAGGTATCGCTTTATTAAAAGTGGGGGACAAAGCAAGATTTGTTATTCCTTCTTACTTAGGATACGGTGAGTCTGGTGCAGGTGGAGTTATTCCTCCTAATGCAGTATTAGTATTCGACGTAGAGTTAATGGACGTAAAATAATAATCATACAAAACTCTCAGTTTAATCGCTGAGAGTTTTTTTGTTTGTCAAATATTGCATTTATATGAAAGCAGATTTCTTAGCTTGTTTAGACCGTATTAGACCTTTTACTCATTATACTCCTATAATGGAGTCTGGTCATATAGAAAACTTTTTAGGTAATGATTTATATTTTAAGTGTGAGAACTTTCAACGTGCAGGAGCTTTTAAGATAAGGGGAGCAGTGAATGCTATTCTACAGTTAAGCGATGCGCAAAAAGAAAAGGGGATCGTGACACACTCATCAGGTAATTTCGCCCAAGCGCTGGCTTTAGCGGCTAAGTATATCGGTGTGAAGTGCTATATAGTAATGCCACATGATGCGCCAGCTGTGAAACGCAATGCTGTGATAGTCTATGGTGGAGAGATTATTGAGTGCGCTCCTACATTAGACTCTAGACAGCGTGTATGTAATCAAATTATAGAAGATACTGGGGCGACATTTATACATCCATCTAATGATCTAAATGTTATTATGGGACAGGGAACTGCTACAATGGAACTTTTAGAGAAGCAGCCTGAGTTAGATATTATTATCACTCCTGTAGGTGGAGGTGGACTTATCTCTGGTACTGCATTAGCAGCTAAGGCATTTGGAAAACCAACGATTGAAGTTATCGGAGGTGAACCACTAGAAG
>JBOFGJ010000577.1:0-10020 GCA_051649065.1 Flavobacterium sp.
AGTGGAGGGACTCGAACCCACGACCTGCTGATTACAAATCAGCTGCTCTAGCCAGCTGAGCTACACCGGCAACTCTTTGTATTATAAAAATACTAACTTCTTTAAAAATTTTGAGCCAGTGGAGGGACTCGAACCCACGACCTGCTGATTACAAATCAGCTGCTCTAGCCAGCTGAGCTACACCGGCGACTCAAAATATTACAATATCAATTTTTCAAAAAACATTTGAGCCAGTGGAGGGACTCGAACCCACGACCTGCTGATTACAAATCAGCTGCTCTAGCCAGCTGAGCTACACCGGCGACTCATTTTGCGAGTGCAAAGATAGCATCGTTTTTCAATCTCGCAACACAAAACGTATGTTTTTTTAAACTTTTTTTCGCTTACATCGCGTTGATTTTCTCAACTAATTGACCAGCAACATTTTCAAGTTTTGCATAAACTCCTTTAAAATGTGCTTTTTTATTTTCAACATTCTTTTCGTTAACTGCACCGATTAATTCATCGAATGATACGAACGCTTCTTCAAGTAATGCATTAGTTTCTGCAGTTGGTCCTCCAGTAGTCATTTCTTGAATATAAATTGCTTGAATAATATCACCTAATACGTAGTGAATATCTTTCTTAAGGTTTTTAACGCTTGCCATAATTTCCTTTATTTAATATTAATTTGATGCAAATCTACAATTTAAAAATGGGGTAAACTACTCTTTTAAGAAACAAATATTTCTAATATAGTAGCCTCTCCTTTTAAGATTATTTCAGATACAGCAGCAGGTATAAGCACTGTGTCTCCACAATTTAAGAAATATATCTCACCTCCTATTATAATATCTGCTTTCCCCTCAGTACACACATAAAGATAAAATCTACTAGTATCTTTTATTTTAGTATAAGTACCTGATAATGGGATATAGTTAACCGAAAAGAATGGGCATTCTACTACATAATTATTAGTATTGACTACTTTATTATAGGTCAACTCTACTGTTTTCGCTTCATAGTTAATCGCTTCTAATGCCATATCTATATGAAGCTCCCTAGAATTACCTTGTGTGTCTAGTCGATCCCAATCATACACTCTATACGTTATATCTGAAGTCTGCTGAATCTCTGCTAACAAAACTCCAGCACCAATAGCATGAACCGTACCTGTCTCAATAAAAAAGACATCTCCTTTCTTAACAGGAATCTCCTTTAATATAGATGGAAGTGTTTTAGACTCTAGATGTTCTAAATAATCCTCTTGTTGCACTCCCTCTTTAAAATCTACTACTACTCTAGCTCCTTCATCTGCCTGCATCACATACCACATCTCTGTTTTTCCAAAAGAATTATGGCGTCGTTGTGCTAACGTATCATTAGGGTGTAGCTGTATTGACAAATCCTCTTTAGCATCTAAAAACTTAAATAACAAAGGAAACTGTCTATCAAAACGAGCAATAATTGACTCACCTAAAATATCAACAGGGTATTTATCGATTAACTCATTTAAATTTAATCCCTCATACTCACCGTTAGCAACAATACTTATATCAGAAGATATCCCTGATATCTCCCAACTTTCTCCAACTTCATTTGAATCAATATCTTTTCCTAATATTGACTTTAACTTAGTCCCTCCCCATATTCTATCTTTTAGAATCGGGCGAAATAGTATCGGATATTGTTTAAAACTCATATATTAATCACTTCAATTAAAAATAAGCACATGCTCATTTATCTTTCCCATCTCGTCTTAAAAAACGAGGGTGCAAGTTACAACTTTTCCTATTAGCAATCCCTATATTTAGTTTTCTCCTTTGAAAGAAACAAAATTTCTTGCCGTTTCATACAAGATTATTTCTAACTCTTTATCACTAGGGATAAAAGGTCTTAACTTTTGCCATATTACTACAGCTATATTTTCTGCCGTAGGAATTAATGTTAAGAACTCAGGTACATCTAAATTTAAGTTTTTATGGTCAAAACACTCTTCTATCTCTGATTTTATCAAATCAGAAAGTACTTTTAAATCCATGACGAATCCTGTTTCTTCATCCAACTCTCCCGTCACTTGAACAATCAATTCATAATTATGCCCATGAAAATTCGGATTATTACACTTGCCGAAGATTAGTTCATTCTTCTCATCAGACCATTCTTTTCTATGCAGACGATGTGCTGCATTAAAATGAGCTTTTCTACTAACAGTTAATCTCATAATTATTACTTTTTTTGAGCTTCTATAAAATGGTAAAACTTAGAGAATATGATCTTAAACCACTCAGTATATACCTCAGGATGTTGCTCCATATCAAGTTTTATTCCTTCTATAGACATCCATTTCCACGATTCTACTTCTTCTAAATTAATGGTTGGTTCGCCATCATAATAACCTATCATCACATGATCAAACTCATGCTCTGTTAACCCATTATCAAAAGGTGCTTTATAAATAAAACTAAACACATCACTTAACTCTACTTCGAATCCCATCTCTTCCATTAAACGGCGACGACCAGCTTCTATATTTGTTTCACCTACTCGTTGGTGACTACAGCATGTATTAGTCCATAATAAAGGAGAGTGATATTTCTCAGAAGCACGTTGTTGTAACATTACCTCATTGTTCTCATTTAATATAAAAACAGAAAATGCACGGTGTAACAAAGCTTTCTCATGCGCCTCCATTTTCCCCATTACTCCTACCTGTTCATCTTGTTCATTTACTAATATCACTAACTCTTCTTTCATGCCTATAATTTTATATCAACCTCAAAAATACAAAAAACTTATGGTTTTACTAACCTCTTTCGCACACTCCCCCTCTCTTTTTAAATACTAACGCTATAATACATAATTTCTTATGACTAATATATCATTAAGCCTTTTATAGCTAACTTATTACCTTAAATCTAAAAAAAGCTTTCAATCTAGAATATTTTACAAAGACAGATACTAAACACTCTTATAACAACACTTTATTCTATTAATTAACTATCTATAATAGCTAGCTACTCCTCGCTTTTTTAAGTACTTTTGTACTAACAATGACAATAAAAATGGAAAGACAGATAAAACTAATTTGGGACTTTAGAGGTCCTGCTGGACAAAAAACAGCAGAACATCATGTAATACATCTCAAAGAATATGTAGCTATCGAAAAACTACCTATCACTATTATAGAGTATACCATACTAGCTCCTGAACACACTATCGCCTATATGGTAGTCAATGATGAACAAATGAAACAACTTAGAGATGTCTTAAAGCCACATCGCGGTGAACTATACGAGTAAAAAATCCTTATTATATCGAGATTGAATTTCGAATAAATAAATCTCGATATAATAACATAGTTTACAAAACCTTCCTTTTATACTCACTGTATCTCATAAACAGTAGTAAACAAAACATCCTTTTCTCTCAATATAATTCTTTACTTCCACCCAGAATCTTGTCTAACTATTCTCAAACCAAATTTCAACAATTCCACGATAGTTATATCTAACCCCAATTAACTACTCTTACTTCTCTACCAACAATACAGCCTTGCAATTCACTTTCAAATCTATAAACCTATTCAAATTTTATAGTTTTTTTTCACTTAATTCCATCCTAATAACCTAAAAAGTGATTTTGAGTATCCCTTAACACATCTTTTATCCCCAACTTCTTCCTTAATAGGCAATCTAAAAGCTATTCTAAATAATTTTATCTCATTTTTTTTATTCAACAAAAAACACATTAACCTAGTAAACAATAAGTTAAACTATAAAATACAAATATCTATAAAACTCCCAACCTCCACTTATCCCAGTATATCACTGCCTAGATACTCCTTTCTAGGACAATTATAGGAGTATCATAGGACAATAACTGGATATAGAAGCTAATTCTCCAAGAATCCACCTTTCACTCTACTCTTATTCTACTCCAATGCACCAATAATTTTAAAATCGAATTATCACTCGTATAGGATAAAATCTGACTAAAAAAGAAAGTTTTTCAACCTTTAATCACGCCTATTTAATTCACATTCAGCCTTCAAGATAGAGTGGCAAAGGGCTGAACAGCCTATAAAACTTTCTCAACAATTATATACTTGGCATTCAGATTTTTATATATTACAAAACATAAAACGGTACGGGCGAATTGCAATTCGTCCCAACAGCATCACAACATCACAACATCACGAAAAAACAGAAATTATGGCAGAAATCAAACAGGGTATATTAGGTCCAGTAAATGGCAAAGTAGGAACAGTAGTTGGAGTAATGTGGAGAGGGGTAAATTACATCCGTGCTAAACCTCGTAAGTCAAACAAAAAACCATCAATGAAACAACTACTTCAATGGGATAAGATGAGCCTAGTCTCAACGTTTGCGAGTAAGTTTAAGGATTTTGTCAATGCGAATTGTCCTTCTGTAAAGAAGGGTAAAAAATGGATAGCTGGTAAGGAACAAATGATCTCCAGACTAATGACACAAGGCATTGAGTTAAGCAATGGAGAACAACACATCAAGGTAGAAGAAGCTTTGTTGTCTATCGGAAACCTTGCTCCTGCAGTAATCAAGAAGATCAATCGTCTAAAAACAGGTAAGTTTAAAGTACAATGGGAAAATGGGCTGATTAATGCGCTTACACTAAATACTGATAAACTGACGATGATGCTATATAATGAGACCTTAGACCAGTTCACAGCTATATCAGATGTAGGAAATCGCGTGGATAAATACGCTCATTTTAGCATTCCTTCAGAATGGGATAAGGGTACTGTTTACTTCTGGAGTATGTGGAAAGCCGCAGATGGAAGTGTCAACAGTACAAGCTGTTTTCATGGAATAATAGAGTTAGAAAATATAGAAGAGGATAAAGGGAACGGAGAAATGAAAACAGGGAACGGGAAACAGGAAACGGGGAACGGTAGGGGCGAATTGCAATTCGCCTGTACTCCGGTGGATTATTCTAGCGAGGAAATGAAAACGGGGAACGAGGAAATGAAAAAAGGAAACAAGGAACGCGAATTAACTGAAGTTATCCCTATCGAACAAGCTCGTAAAACAGCCCTAAAACAACATCTGGAAGAAACTACCCCGCATATTAGGCAGCCCTTCAAAGAAGGGGAATTGAAGAAGTGGACCCCACCTGGCTATATCCGAAAAGTAAACAAAGAGATTATCAAGCAGGCTAAAACATCAGAAACAGAACTACAGACTGATCAAATGGATCAACAACTAAATAATGAACCGCGTTCAATTCTAGAGTTTGACTCTATCACTGAAGAACAGAGAGAGTGAGATAACGAAGATAGTATCTATCTATGAATTACCCCCTGAATAGACAAGCTGCTATTTTGTAAAAACTAATCCTTTGAAGATAAATACAGTATTTCCCAATTAGTTTATACTACTTGGACAGGGTATCTTTGGGATAAAATGAGATATAAAAAAATCCTCAGTTAAGATAACTGAGGATTCTTCTATTATATATAGTATTAAGATTAGTTCGCTTCTTTAGTCATAAACTGAATACGCATTAATCTCAATTCTTCTGTATCATAATCTCCATCGAACTCCGCCAAAGCAGACTTGATATTATCTGTCTCAGAGTCCATAAAGTAATCATAGATTTCTTCTTGCTGATCTTCGTCTAAAACATCATCTATCCAATATGATATATTAAGTTTAGTACCAGAATAAACTATCTGTTCCATCTCTTTTAACAGACCATCCATATCTAATCCTTTAGCACTAGCGATATCAGATAACGATAATTTTCTATCGACGTTTTGAATAATATAAAGTTTTAAGGCAGAATTAGCTCCAGTAGACTTAACGACTAAGTCATCTGGTCTGATAATATCATTCTCTTCTACATATTTACTAATAACGTCTACGAAATCCTTACCATACTTCTTCGCTTTTCCTTCACTAACACCTATAATATTAGACATCTCTTCTAAAGTAACAGGATACTTAAGTCCCATTTCTTCTAACGAAGGATCTTGAAAAACAACAAAAGGAGGTACACTATGTTTCTTCGCTACTTTCTTACGCAGATCTTTTAGTATTCCGATTAGGACCTCGTCTATAACTAAACTTGCTTTACTACCCGCTGTATCTAAATCATTATCAGCACTAGAATATTCATGATCTTCTGTCATCATAAATGATTTTGGGTTAGCAATAAAATCTATCCCTGCTTCTGTAAGTTTTAAAACCCCATAAGTTTCAATATCTTTACGCAATAAGTCTGCTACTAAAACTTGTCTTAACAGCGCTATCCAGTATTTCTCATCATGAGATTTACCACAGCCAAAAAACGGTAACGTATCCGTTTTGTTTACCTTAAGTAAAGCATTTATCTTACCTAATAAAGTAAAGACTACTTCTTTCGTTTTATATGCTTGTTTAGTATCTCGAACTACTTTTAGCAATTCTACAACACTATCTTTTGCTTCTACTTTAGTTTTTGGGTTTCGGATATTATCATCCATATCCGCTCCATCTCCATTCACTTCGTCAAATTCTTCTCCGAAATAGTGTAGAATAAACTTCCTTCTAGACATAGATGTTTCTGCATATGCTACTACTTCTTGTAATAAAGCGTACCCAATCTCTTGTTCAGCTATAGGCTTACCCGCCATAAACTTCTCAAGCTTCTCTATATCTTTATATGAGTAATATGCAAGACAATGTCCTTCACCTCCATCACGTCCTGCTCTACCAGTCTCTTGATAATAGCTCTCTAATGATTTAGGAATATCATGGTGAATAACAAATCGAACATCTGGTTTGTCAATTCCCATACCGAATGCAATAGTAGCCACTACTACATCTACGTCCTCCATTAAGAACATATCTTGATGTTTAGCACGAGTTTTAGCATCTAGACCCGCATGATAAGGTACAGCACTAATTCCATTCACTTGAAGTACATTCGCTATTTCTTCTACTTTCTTTCTACTTAAACAATAAATCACACCTGATTTACCTGAATGCTGTTTAATAAAACGAATAATATCACTTTCGATATTTTTAGTTTTAGGGCGTATTTCATAGAATAGATTAGGTCTATTAAATGACGCTTTAAACGTATTAGCATTAGGGATCTCAAGGTTTTTTAAGATATCCTCTTGTACTTTAGGAGTAGCAGTAGCTGTTAGTCCGATGATAGGGATGTCACCTAGACTTCTAATAATGTTACGCAGATTACGATACTCTGGTCTAAAGTCATGTCCCCATTCAGAAATACAATGAGCCTCGTCAATAGCTACAAAAGATAATTTCTCTCCTTGTAAAAAGCTAACATACTCCTCTTTAGTTAAAGATTCTGGTGCTACATATAATAGCTTAGTTAGTCCACTTTTAATATCTTCCTTTACCTGTGCTATTTCAGTCTTGGTAAGAGAAGAATTAAGTACATGCGCTACACCATGCTCCGAAGACAAGCTTCTAATAGCATCTACTTGATTTTTCATCAATGCAATTAATGGTGAAACCACAATAGCCGTTCCCTCTAATACTAAAGCAGGTAATTGATAACAAAGAGACTTTCCTCCTCCAGTCGGCATAATCACAAAAGTATTGTGTCCTGAGATAATACTTTTGACCACATCTTCCTGAAGACCTTTGAACTGTGAAAATCCAAAATATCTCTTTAACTCTTTGTGTAAGTCAATTTCAGTTGATTTCATTATTTTTGTATGGTATTTTACATAAATTTGCAGTACATAAAGGTACAAAATTTCTTTAGTCCAATCATAATATTTAACATTCGCTCATTTTGAATAAAGCAATTAACATATTAGACACCGCAAAAAACACTTTATTATCTGAAAGTGAAAGCATTAAAAAACTAATCAACTATCTAACTGAGGATTTTGAAAAAGCTGTTGAGGCGATTTTGTACTGCAAGGGGCGATTAATCGTGACAGGAATAGGCAAAAGTGCACTAATTGGAGCGAAGATTGTTGCAACTTTTAATTCTACAGGTACGCCTTCTATTTATATGCATGCTGCAGAAGCTATGCATGGAGATCTTGGTTTAATTCAACCTGGAGACTGTATTATCTGTATTTCTAACAGTGGAAATAGTCCTGAAATAAAGGTATTAGCTCCTATATTAAAAAGACATAATAATAAACTGATCGCTATAACTGCTAATGAAAACTCTTTCTTAGCGAAAAGTTCTGATTACATCCTATTATCTAAAGTAGATAGAGAAGCAGAACTAAATAACTTAGCCCCAATGAACAGCACTACAGCACAATTAGTATTAGGTGATGCTCTAGCGGCATGTTTAATCCAATTACGCCAATTCACAGCAGAAGATTTCGCTATGTACCATCCAGGCGGCGCATTAGGTAAAAAATTACTACTTTTGGTCAGAAACATATTAAAAAGCGAAAACAAACCATCTGTGTCACCTGAATCTAGTATTCAAGATGTAATCGTAGAAATATCTGAAAAGAGATTAGGTGTAACAGCAGTAGTTGAAAACGACAAATTAATAGGTATTATTACTGATGGAGACTTACGTCGTATGCTTCAAAAAAGCAATAACTTAAATGATTATAAAGCAAAAGATATTATGTCTATCAATCCAAAACACATTGATAGTAATGAACATGTATCTAAAGCTTTATCAATATTAGAAGATAATTCTATCACACAATTACTAGTAACAGAAGATGATAAATATGTAGGCGTTATACACCTACACGATATATTAAAAGAAGGTATAGTATAATTTATGGCAAACTCAAAAAAAACAATCAAGGAGATGTCTTTCCTTGATCATTTAGAAGAATTAAGATGGTTATTAGTTAGATCCTCAGCCTTCATCTTAGGTGGAGGTGTAATCGCATTTATCTTTAGTGATTTTATTTTTGATAAGATAATCTTCGCTCCAAAGAAAAGTGATTTCGTTACTTATCAATTCTTTTGTAAACTAGCCCAACGATTTAATTTTGAACGTAGTTTCTGTTTAGAAGAATTACCCTTCGAAATACAAAATAGAACGATGGATGGACAGTTCTCTGTCTTAATATGGACTTGTATCTCAGCAGGTTTTATTATAGCAGTACCATTCATTTTATGGGAAATATGGAAATTCATCAGTCCAGCTTTATATACTAAAGAGAAGAAATATGCTAAACTATTTATCGTAGTTTCATCACTATTATTCTTTATGGGAGTTATATTTGGATACTATGTAATCACACCGTTATCTATCAACTTCTTAGCAAATTTACAAGTAAGTGATATAGTTAAGAATCAGATTGATATAAACTCATATATAGGATTAGTAAAGACTACTTCTATTGCTTGTGGATTAGTATTCGAATTACCTATTATCATATACTTCTTATCAGTTTTAGACTTAGTTACTCCTAAATTCTTAAGAGAATATAGAAAATATGCTATCGTACTAATTCTTATTATAGCAGCTATTATTACACCTCCAGATGTAGTAAGTCAAATCATTGTTTCTATTCCTTTATTAATTTTGTACGAAGTGAGTATTTATATTTCTCATTTTGTTCAAAAGAAGAATAAAATAGAGAACAAGACCGTTAAACAAGTAGAATAACCTTATTACAGATTAGTTATGAAATTAAGAGCAGAGAATCTTATCAAGATGTATAAGAAAAGAAAGGTAGTTAAAGGAATATCTGTAGAAGTGAATCAAGGAGAGATCGTAGGGCTTCTAGGACCTAATGGTGCTGGAAAGACTACTTCTTTCTATATGATCGTAGGATTAGTAAAACCAAATAGTGGTAATATTTATCTAGACAATACTAATATCACTGATTTTCCTATGTATAAACGTGCACAACACGGTATAGGTTATCTAGCTCAAGAAGCTTCTATATTTAGAAAGCTGAGCATAGAAGACAATATCCTAAGTGTGCTGCAACTAACTAATCTTTCAAAAAAAGAACAAGTTGCTAAAATGGAGTCCTTAATCAGTGAGTTTAACTTAGGTCACGTACGCACTAACCGAGGAGATGTATTATCAGGAGGAGAAAGA
>JBOFGJ010000578.1:0-1230 GCA_051649065.1 Flavobacterium sp.
AACAACTATCATGGAAAGTCAAATTACAAAAGACGATTTAAGATTGTTTGCTCAAACAATCATTGGAGAATTAAAAGATCTATTAGTCAAGCAAAACAAAGAAACCTCTCTTGAATGGGTAAAGGCAAAAGTAGCAAGACAATTACTAAGTATCTCGCCAGCTTCACTACAAACATTACGTATCAGTGGTAAATTACAGTGTCGCAAAATACTTGGTTCGTATTATTACAACAGAAAAGAGATAGAGAACCTTTTTAATGAGTAGAAGTTAACTTCTACTCATTAAAAAGGTTGGAAATTGACTCCCTTAAATTTCTTACTACAAATACAACAGTTGAATTGTTAGAAAGTGTAGAGAATTTAAGGGAGTTCCTATTATCCATTTAACTGATTAATAAAAGTAGTTAGTTGAGTTAATTTATCGGGGTTTAGGCTTTTTAAACCCTCAAGTAAGTCAGTATAATTATCCGTTTGCTTATTTGATTTCCCTTCAAGTTTACCTTTTAAAATCTGCATTTCAGTTTTAATAGCTTCTTCTTCAGTTAAAGCGTATTCCTCTGTTTGTTTAACAGAGTGATGTCCCAACATTTCTTTGACTACATGAATAGGTACACCATTGCCAAGAGTTACCGTACTTCCAAAAGTTCTTCTTGCTTTATGGGTGTTTAACTCACTAATTTCACAAAGTGAAGCAATCTCTTTTAAGTACTCATTCATCTTTTGATTAGAGCGAACAGGAAGCACTATATCTTTACCAATACAAGCGGGATGATCCTTATGTTTTTCCATTATCTCAATAGCTTTTGGAAGTAGTGGTATAGTAATATTAGCATCTGTCTTTTGTCTGTTAATTCTAATCCACAGATTACCTTCTTCATCTTTTGTAATATCACTTTTCTTTAGTTGAAATACATCAATATAAGCGAGCCCCGTATAACATTGAAAAACAAACACATCTCTTACAGTAGCTAATCGCTCATTAGTAAACTCTTTGTTTTCTAAAATAAATAGCTCTTGTTTGCTTAATGGTTTTTTGTTGAGTTTAGTCTTTTTAGGTTTGTATTGTACAAATGGATTAGAAGCAATAATTCCCTTAGCAACTGCCCGTAAAACAATCTTCTTAAAGTTTGAGATGTACTTTATAGCTGTATTATTAGAACACGCTCTAACAGTCTTTAAATAGTGTTCATAGCCAAGCACAAACTCATAATTGAGTTCTCTAAACTCTAT
>JBOFGJ010000579.1:0-3527 GCA_051649065.1 Flavobacterium sp.
ACTTTATTCTTCTTTTTTATTTTTTTGCCAATTCGATTTAATCAGTTCTTTTAAAAATAAAGTATTTCTTTCAGTCAATATTTCAAACCAACCTGCAGGAGCTTTATCCGACATACAATATCTTGTTAAATCCATTAAATGAATAATATTATTTTCATCAATAAATTCAATAATATCACGTAAAATTTGCCTTTTATCACCCGATGACATCGCTAAATTTCCTTCTAAATCAAAACCACCAAATACTCTTATATCAGAATTATTATATTGATACTTTTCTGGATTATCTTGATGAGTTAAATATCTAGTCGCACCAGTTAAAGAATTAACTCTTTGTGGTATTGGAGAATGTAGAGACCTCGCTATTTCATCAATCTGCTCAAATGACTTATTCCCTTTATATGCAAATAAAACATGATAATGAGCTTTTTTCTTTTCGCCATTATCATTAACATCTTTATCATGCAAAGGACTAATAGCTATAGGTTCTTGGCTAACTAATGTTTCCCAATTTTCAGGTGCAGAATCAGGATAAACAATAACTGCCCAATTCCTTCCTCTTTTATAAGGTTGCTTAGTCAACGGATTTATATTAGTTCTCGAAATTGACCAATCAATATAATTAGGATCTTTTTTCTTTTTTTTACGTTCTTCATTCCGCTTATCTAATTTTGTTTTTGGCATACATTTTCTCCTTAATTAAAATCAAGAAAAAAGCCGACAATATCGACTAGTTGAGTAACTTTACGATATTACCGACTAAACATTTTTGTATCCAAAAAGACAATAAACACATCTTTAAACAGAGTGTAAATTCATTTTCAAATAATCGTTCGTATGGTATAATATTTTCGAGTTACGGAACCAGGAGGTTGGTTGCCGTAAAACAGCTTAGTGGATTGCCGTCCAACTAGGCTATTTTTTTGCACTTTTTTTACTTGTTCCTCAAATTTTATCATACAAAAACCTAAAAATCAAAAACTATAAAACCCTTGGTAACACTCGTTTTTACCCTTTTCACTTGGACAACGGACAGTGGACACATAGGGGGTGTCGTAGTCCCCCTCACATTTTTTGAGATTTTGCTACCCTCTAAAATTAACACCATCTAAAACCCTCAAAAAGACCTTGGGCTTTGCCCAAACCCACGAGGAAATAATTTCCTCGACCTTCTACACGTTCGCCACTTGTAGGCGTTCCCCAAAATGGTATTTGGGGAAAATCAAGAGCGTGAAGTCTTTCTCTTAGCTATCCACTCCTTAAATGCTTCCTAGAGGCTCTAAAAGACCCTCTACGTCGATTTACCGTTGACAGCACTTTTATATATCTTTCTTTTGCTAAAATCTCTTAAAACGCAAATTTGAGCTATTTAAAACAATTCTGATAAACATAATAAGATTTGATATAATAATTTGTCGCCTATCCTACAGTCTTGCGACTGAGAGGAGGTGCTATAAATGTTTGTAAATCTATTCTGCTCCCTTCTTGTAGGCTTATTAGTAAGCCTATTCGATTACTGGCTAAATAATCGAAACAAGAAGTAAAACAATTCAAAGGCGACATTAGCCCACAAAAAAGCCCCTGAAGAATCCTACTTCTTCAGGGGCTTCGTGCTATAAATGTTTTCTATCTGCTCTATAAGTATAGCAGATGTAAGTTAATTTGTAAGCTAATTTGATAGAAAAACCTATAGAACAATTTAAGCTATCTTCCAAGCCCCATCACTATATTTTTTGCTTTTTGAATCATTTGTTGCATTATTTCTTTAATTTTATCTAAGCCAAATTCAAGCCTTGTAGCTCTAATTTTAGTTTTACCCTTAGCATTTTCTAAATGTCCTTTCCAAACTAAGCCTTGTTCTTTATTTTTAGGCTTTTCGTCATGATCTAACTTATGCAATACTATCCGAGCGTTTATTTCCTCTTTGCTTAAATCTTTAATATTGTACCTGAAATCATTTTTCAAAATGTCAGAATATACAATTTCTCTATTTTCTAATTTTTCTAACTTTAATTTTATTTCTTTATTCTCTTTTAAAAGTTTATCGTTACGCTTGTCATAAGCATTTAAATCTTTAGTTAATCTACTTACTTCATCAACTAATTTTTCATTTTTTCTATTAACTTTATTTACTTCAGCAGTATCTTTAATAGCTTCTTTTTCTAAACTCACTACATATTTTTTCAACTCATTAAAATCATCTTTACTTAACATTCTTTTTGAACTAAAAGTTGCTTTATCTAAGCCAATTTCAAAATCATCTAGTTTATTTCTAACTTTATTTATATCATCAGTCCTAATAGTGATTTTATTTAATTCTGCTATATTTTTAGCAATTTTCTCTTTTAGTATTTTCTCTTTTCCTTTTAGCGTCTTTAATTCTTCTTTTATTTTTAGATCCGTTTCTCTTTTAATATTCTCGACTTCTAATTCAGCGTCTTTTTTCGCTTCGTTTACAACTTCTTTATAAGTTGCCACACTTAAATTAGTTCTTTCCGAATTTTCAATACCACGCTCAATTTTAAACCCTTTTTCTTTTAACAACTTTGGTAATTCGTCTTGTATTTCTCTTAAAGTTTGTCTATCAAAAACTGTCTTACTAGATAATTTACCTTCAGACATAGGAACAACACCTAAGTGCATATGAGGTGTGGTTTCGTCTAAATGAACTTGAGCATAAGCCATATTTTGAGAACCAAATTTGTCAGAAAAATATTCTAAAGACGTTTCAAAAAATTTTCTAACTTCTTTATCGTCCATATCTTCAAAAAATTTCTGATTACTCGTAACAATCCACTCATTAACAAGAACGGCATCTTTTCTAATTGCTCTTGTACTTTCTCTTTGAGTGTCTATAATTTCTTTTACTTTGTCCTGGTATTTTATAGGCTCATCATTTACTAAATCATAATTTAAATTTTCACGTTCAGAGTCAATATCTAAATTACTATGATTTTTAAATTCTCTTTGGTTATGCTTTTGAGAACCTGTTAAATTCCCTGTTTTCATTTTCTGCATTCTAGCCACAATCATGCTATTATTTTCAGACATTTGCTCAACTCCTTTTGGTAGTTTTTTGGCTAACTTCCATATAAAGTATAACACACTATACTTTATATTCATAAAGTGTGTGCTCTGCGAGCCTGTAAAAAGACTAATCTCTGCTATCTTAGCAAAACTTTTTATTGTCTTTCGGTTTTAAAATGTAACGGACAAAAACATTAAAAATAAAAAAAGATACGAGATTACTTTCTCGTATCTTTTATTCCGCAATCGCACCTAATAATGAAAAAATTTTACAAAACAACATTTTTTTCACTTTAAAAATATAATGCTATCAATTTTTATCATACATTTCCATATAAATAAAAATGCATATTCTCTTGTAATTGTGGCAAATCGAGTGCCTCTTCAGCTAATCGTTTCAACCCTTGATGTTCATAAAAGCCAAAGTTACATGTCGAATCCGTAAATAAGAAAAAAGTCTTTAGATTTTCAGATGCCATATAATCTAAAAATTGTTGATA
>JBOFGJ010000580.1:0-3500 GCA_051649065.1 Flavobacterium sp.
ATAACTATAACAATTGAAAGATTGTTTTATTTCAAAAAAGAGACTCTAAATTAGAGTCTCTTTTTTTAATTGCTTTTATTAAGAAGATATAAATAAGCAGGAGGCAAATGATGAGTCATTATATTTTCAGGCTTATGAAATTGTTCTTGGTACTTCTTGTCTTGTAATCCGTCTAATATTATTGGATTACTACATCTAGCATAATTGCTATTTTGAGTATAACTAGGTTCTTTCAGTTCAGGGAGTTGTTTTTGGATAAACTCAAAAACAAATGATCCTAAGTATTTATTATACTTCTTTACGCTTTTCTCTGTTGGATTCTTAATGGAATTAAAGATACTCTTTGCAAATATTCTTTTAGGCCAAGCTACTTTGCTCAACGCTTTTTTAACTTCGTGATCTGCTAACGGACTTATTTCATTAAAGTCTTTGAACGTTTGTGTCGTTGGTGGTAATTCTGGTACCCAATCTTGTGTATTAATAACAGAGTAACTCCAATTGTTAGCTAATTTTTCGTACTGATAGCTAAAGTACAGATTACCAGGTTTAGGGGGAGCTATTGCATACGTTTTGAATTGAATATCAGGAGGTATCTTGCCATTTGCTTGTTGGTTCAGAAGATTCGCTGTGATTAAGTAGGCTATAGCAGCTCCTTGACTATGGCCAGAAATGATAAAGTCCTTTTTATTTAGTTTTATCAAACTATCAAGTTTTGGCTGAATATCTTCCATTAAGTATAAAGATGCTAAAGTCCATCCCGCATGTACAGAGGCTCTAGTATCAGCTGATAGATTATACTTTCTTTTGGTTTGGTAATCTAATTGTATTTCACCTGATGAAGGTATCATTGAAGCATAGTAGTTTGCTAACCAGCTGATTCCCTTATTCACTGAACCTCTAATTACTATTTCGTAGACATTATTTTTATCATTAAGATACAGTCCCCACATATTAGTAAGCCCTACTTCTGGAGATTTATAAATATTCTTATAGTGTGTTAAGGCATAAAGAGAGTCTGGAGGATATGCCTTTTGTATATCTGTAGCCAACTGAAGACTATTGTAAATTTCAGTCTTATCAGCAATTGGTTTTAGAGTAGACTGTGCATATCCAATCGTGCTAGAGAACAGTAGCAGTAGAAAGATTCTTTTAATCATATGTGATATATCTATTTTTGAAACTTTATTAGTATATAATGTATATCAAAGTTAATCTTAAATATTTTTTAATAAGATTTAAAAGTTATAAATTAGAGATAAACTTTTAAAATAGAAAAAATGGGCAATTCTTTTGTAAAGACAGTAAAGGATAGAGTAAAAAATTGGTACATACCAGTGATCGTTGGTATCTTATTTGTTATTGGTGGAATATATATGTTCTCAACTCCAGTGACAGCATATGCAACTTTGATAGTTATCTTTAGTTGTATGTTCTTGATAGCAGGTATCTCTGAGATAATCTTTGCATTTTCGAATCACGATCAATTAGATGGCTGGGGATGGCTTCTATTCTCTGGAATTATTGATGTAGTGTTAGGTATTATATTAATAGGTACTCCGACACTTTCAGCAGTTGTATTACCTATATATGTAGGATTTGGTCTAATGTTTAAATCTATACGTGGTATGGGGACAGCTTTTGATTTGAAAAACTATGGGGTTAGATCATGGAGTAGTTTATTCATATTTGCACTTTTAGGATTAGTATTTTCATTCTGTATGTTATGGAACCTAGAGT
This sequence comes from Flavobacterium sp., assembly GCA_051649065.1. Classification (GTDB taxonomy): domain Bacteria; phylum Bacteroidota; class Bacteroidia; order Flavobacteriales; family Flavobacteriaceae; genus Flavobacterium. The sequence goes on from JBOFGJ010000580.1 coordinate 1,738, forward strand.
TTGGAGCATTTACGATAGTATATTGGACAGCATTCTCATTTATACTTTTAGGAGTGTACAGCGTATTATTCGGTATGTTCTTAAGACGCATCAAGAAATACTCAGGTAAAGTAGACCAAGAGTTACTAGATCGATATGAACAAGTTAGTGAAGAATTACGCAAAAAGCTGCATGGAGAAGACTAAATGTTTTCTTAAAATAAATTATAAGTAGAAAATATTTTATACTTTGCACTAACTAAATAAAATGATTATGAAAAAAATAGCTATGTTATTCGCTTTTGTAGCGAGTTCACTTTTAGTAGTTGGATGTGAGGGATCTACTGGTCCACAAGGACCTCCAGGACCTCCAGGAATAGGAGAAGTACCTTTTGTCGAAGATATAAGAGTTTCTTTTGATACGAATCTAAATAGCTTTAGCCAAACATATACGCATAAGAATAATCCTAAAGTTAAAGTATATGATGGTGATGTAGTGATGGTTTTTGTAATGGATGGAAATACTAAAGATGGTTTACCTATTTGGGCTCCATTACCTAAGAGATACTTTGTAGATGTAAAAGAAGGAGGAGTAGAAATAGAAAAAGAATTAGAATACAGTTATACATTTTCTCGTTACGATGTAGAGATTGATGCTAAAGCGAATGCAGCTTTAGGAAACTTTAATGGAGATGGGAAAGAGCATCCAGGATTTCTTAAGAATATGATCTTTAGATTGATTTATATTCCTGGAAAAGATCCAGTAGTTAGTACTAAATCAGTTAAAGCTAATGATAATAATAAGACAAGTGGCAACACAACTTTATCATATGAAGAGGCTGTGCGTAAGTATAACCTAGAAGATGTGAAGGTAGTTAAGAATTACTAGTAGTATATTAATAATATAGAATAAGGGTAGGAGCGTAAGTTTCTACCCTTTTTTTATTGCCTTAGGGATAAAATAATAGAGGGGTGTGAGTGCTTTTCGTGTTGTTTTAAAAATAAAATGTAAAAAATATAGGGGGTGTGTGTTGTTTTTAGTTACTTTTATTTAAATTTGTACTCACAAAACAGGGGGTGCCCTTTTAAAACTATTAATTATGTCAACATTTCGTTTTCGAGCAATTGAGAAAGCAGCCTCTAGAGAAGCTGTAAAGGTAGAAGAACTGGGTAGAAAATCATTGATCTTCGGTGATCACGTATTTAATGACAAGTCAATGCGACAGTTTCTTACCCCTGAAGCTTATCAGGCAGTTAAAAATGCGCAACTGGGAATTAAGATTGATCGTAAGTTAGCCGAGTACATTGCATTGGGAATGAAAGAATGGGCATTGTCAAAAGGGGTTAGTCACTATACACACTGGTTCCAACCGTTAACAGGAACAACTGCAGAGAAACACGATTCTTTCTTTGAAACGTCTTTTGATGGAGATCCAGTTGAGAAATTCAATGGTAGCCAATTAGTACAACAAGAGTCTGATGCTTCTAGTTTCCCTAATGGTGGAATTAGAAATACATTTGAAGCGAGAGGATATACAGCTTGGGATCCTACATCACCTGCATTTATCTTTGGTTCTACATTGTGTATTCCTACTGTATTTATCTCTTATACTGGAGAAGCTTTAGATAATAAGACTCCTTTATTAAAGGCACTTAACGCTATAGATGATGCTGCAACTGAGGTAGCTAAATTCTTTGATAAAAATGTAAAGAAAGTAACTGTTACTCTAGGATGGGAGCAAGTGTATTTCTTGGTAGATAGTGCATTAGCAGCTTCTAGACCTG
>JBOFGJ010000581.1:0-1297 GCA_051649065.1 Flavobacterium sp.
CTTCTATATTCCCAAGTTAACTCTCTCCAAAAGTATTTGAATGAATCTTGAGCTTTCTTATATGCCTCAACTAAAATAGGATCATCTCCTTTTGCGTAAAAAATCGGGTTCTCTTTTTCCATAATAAGTGTTTTTTATATAGACAGGCTTTTGTGCCTATCTTATTTTATAAAGTAATCTAGTATTACTACGTATGCAAAAATACTTATCTCTGTGATTTATTCAAGTCTCTGAACTGAATAAACACAAGTATTAACACATATTTAATCCTCTGTATTTTACTTCGAAATATACTTAGGATCTATATAATCGGTAAGCCACACCCCATTAGCAGATTGATAGAACGCTATACCATCGGCATACATCTTACCAGCTAAAATTGTAAGTACAACTACCCTACCATGACGAGAACCAACATTAATAGCTGTCTCTTTATCTTGGCTTAAGTGTACATGTTGTCTACTCATTTTCTTAACTCCTTCTGCTTCTATACTATTTAAGAAACGATCAGCAGTTCCATGGTATAAGAACATCGGTGGCTCTACCGCTGTAAACTCTAAATCTACAGCTATAGAATGGCCTTGATTAGCTCTAATCTTAGTTTGATCCTCATTAAACGAATACCTCTTTTTATTGTTCGTCTCTACGATTTCATCTAACTCTTTACGAGTAAAAGATACCCTATGCTTAGCGCATTTACTAATTAGTTCTTCTACATTAGCCCAACCATTATCATCTAATGTAATCCCTATTTTACTTGGCTCGTGTCTAAGTACTAAACTTAAAAACTTACCTATATGTTTCTTTCTTGTTTCTTCCATTTTTAATTTAAATCTTCAATCTCCATCCCTAACTCACCTAATCGATGTTTAAGATTAGTAACGATATAATTATCCTCACTGCTTTCCTTATACTTCTGATATACTTCTTTATACACAGGTAGTAATTGCTCATCTAATACAGTACTTAACGCTTGTAGTGTATTTAAGACTACACGTTCATTACTATCTCTAAGGCCATTGATAAACGAAGATACATATTGTTGCTTATTGTTAAGTTGACCTAAAGTATAGATTGCTTGCCCTCTATTCTCAGCATTATCAGAAGCAAGTCCTACAGTTAATAACGGTCCAAAATCACTTGTAGCACTTACTAATACATAACTGTAAAAACGATATGTTTCTGCATCCATTACTTCTTTATTTTTAGCTTTTAATAAGGGTAACCAATACGCCTTATCCTTACCATACCAATGAATCATCTGTAATACGTGAAGTAAATCAGTATTCGCTTGTTC
>JBOFGJ010000582.1:0-1339 GCA_051649065.1 Flavobacterium sp.
AAACCCCGACCTTGAAGAAGGTTTGAATAACATCCTATAAAGAGATCTTAGGCTGCTGTTATTCAGTAAAGGTTTATAATGGCTATGTGGATATGCCTATAACCACTGAGGACTCTATTGAGCGCAAATAGAGGGGTAAATAACAAAGCGCAGATGAGTAAATACTGTTGTGAACATCACCTGACCAAGGTAAGTATATAGAGGTTCTAGAAAATAGGAAAAGCTACCTATTTACACTCTGACTTGGAGTGTCGGAAAGCGAACGTTCAAGAGGAAGTAAAAAGTAACAACAGTGGTAAGGTGGTATGTAGGCTGATCACTTACAGAGGTTAAAGCAGGGTTCGACTCCCTGTTCACCTGCACATGTGCTAGTACAGGTAATAAACTAGCTGGAATAAGTAACCTTCCCTAGGTTTATAAAGGGCATTAGAAACAGCTATCGTAGCGGTAGTTAAAACATTAGGTTAGAGTGTATAAGCGAAACGTCTAATAATAATACTTATAATAAGGAGAGTAGCTCAGTTGGTAGAGCGGGGTCCTTTTAAGTCTCGTCAGCGCAGGTTCGAATCCTGTCTGTTCCACAATCGACTTTATTATGTTTAATTTAAATGTGATAAAATTATTTTCAACTGTCGATTAACCTCTAGAGATAGAGTGATTGGGTAATGGTAGTAGTCTTTAGATAACTAGACTACATTAAGGTTCGATTCCTTTAACCCAACTAATTTAAAAATATGGAATATTCTAAAAGACAACAAGCTCGTTATAAACGTAAAGGTAAAAGAATCCAAAAAGACAAAGAATTAATAAATAAAGGTAATTTTGGATTTTTCACATTTAATGGTTTTGCAGAACTTAAACCACATAATTGTGGATATAAGTGGGAATGTGAAATGGGTTACAGTGATTGTAACAAAAGACGTTGGTGTAACGGAGATTGTTAATTACATGTGCGACGTAGCTTAGTGGTAGAGCAGTACTTTCGGAGGTTCGATTCCTCCCGTCGCAACTAATTTAAAAATATTATGAAAGTAAAAATACACGAAGAAGTACTAGGTGGGTACATCGTAAAAGTAAAAAAGAATATTATTAGTCCTTGGCTATCAGTGTCAGGAATAGTATCACTACAGAGAGCTAGAGAGATAGCTTCTAAATATTAATTTTAAATTTAAATAAAATGGTTAAACAGATTAAAAACAAACCTCATTACCTAGCGGTTGAAAGTGTAACAGGTAAAACATTACAAGTTTTAAACACTAACACTGGTAAATCGTATAAGATGCATTCTAAAGGTATTAAACTAATCAAAGCTAAATCAACATCTAAGATTAGTAAACAT
>JBOFGJ010000583.1:0-1202 GCA_051649065.1 Flavobacterium sp.
ATTACTGAGCTTCTGCAATTAGAGAAAAGTACTAGGGATATCTCCCATTCGTTGATAGATAACGAACTGTTTAATGATACTAAATTCTTGAGTTTAGTAGAAGAATTAGTGATACTCCAAAAGAATCAGTGGAATACTAATTTTGTTTTGGAATATGAAGATGATTTAGCGTTAGATAATTTGTCGGCTATTGAGAAAGTAAATACTTATTTTATCATCAGAGAGGCTATTCACAATGTGAATAAGTACTCTGAGGCATCACAGTGTACGATTAGCTTTGTTAAAGATATAAATGGTGTTATGATTAATATAAAGGACAATGGAGTGGGGTTTGATCTACGTGCTAAAGCGGATGGTATGGGGCTTGCTAATATGAATGAGCGTGCGCTGTCATTACATTCTAAACTTATTATTTTTTCAGAAAAAGGACATGGTGTAGAAGTATTTTTTAAAGTAAAAGTATCTAAATAAGCAGAGATATAAAGTATAGACTTCTTCTATGTGATTTTATAAAATCAAGTATGTATATTTATCATTGTATTGATATTAATTCTTATGAAAAGACTTCGCCATATTAACTTCTTTTTAGTTGTAATTGCATTGTTATTGGTTAATTGTACTCGATCGAAGATTGTACATGAGACTGATTATGATCAGCTATATGCTGTATGGCATGATAATGATTATAAAGACAGTTTAGCTTTTGCGCTAAAACCTGCTGTAGAGAAAGCGCTAACTTTAAAAAACACTGTAGACAACAGATTCTATATAGATAGTGTGTTATCACAACTTCGCTGGACACGTGATTCTGTTTCTTTTTTTAAACTTAGTGGTAAGGCTGTAGAGTATGCGAAGAACAAGTCAGATGAGTATATGCTCGCAAATATCTATAATGATATCGGGATGTATTATCACGACTCGAATGTCTTAGACAGTACCTACTATTACTACATTAAAGCAGAGAATGTGTATAAAGCTGTAGGGGACTCTATGAAAATAGGAGAGATGGAGTTTTATCAGGCTCGCTTACTTTTTGAAAAAGGGTTAACTATGGAGAGTGAAGCTAAGGTTTCTAAAGCGTTGCATCTCCTTCAGAAGTATCCTCTAAATCCTGTGCCTTTCGAGGCGAATCAATTGATGGCTTTGTGTTTACTTGAACGCAATGATTATGTGAATGCGAAGAGTTATTTACTTACAGCATT
>JBOFGJ010000584.1:0-1739 GCA_051649065.1 Flavobacterium sp.
AATTTTAAAGCTAAAGAAGATATTTATGCTGGTTATATTCGTTGGGATCAGGATTTCAATGAGAACTTATCGATGATAGTAGGTGCTCGTATTGAACATACAAGTATAGATTATACAGGTAATCATATAGTAGATGAGAGTGATTTAGTAGGGCAAGTATCAAATACTAATAGTTATACCAATGTATTACCAAGTCTTACTTTTAAGTATCAGACTGCATCTGATTGGATCTACAGAGCAGCATTTACAACAGCATTAGCTAGACCAGATTATTATGCATTGGCACCTTATATTAATGTATCATCTCAAGATAACGCGTTATCAGCAGGTAATCCAGATTTAAAGGCAACTTATGCTTATAACTTTGACTTAATGGCAGAGAAGTACTTTAAATCTGTAGGGATGTTCTCAGCGGGTATATTTTATAAGAACTTAAATGACTTTATTTATACTTATAGATCGGATTCATTTACAAGAGATAACTTTACTGAGCTTTTCCCAGATCAAGTAAACCCTATTAAGACTGGGGAGAATTGGAAATTTATGCAACAAAGAAATGGTGATCAGGTAAACTTATTTGGAGTAGAAGTAGCTTTCCAAAGACAACTTGATTTCTTACCAGGTAAATTCTTTAAAGGTTTAGGAGTATATGTAAACTATACGTATACACACTCTGAAGCTAAAGGGATAGCTAATGAGGATGGGGAACTAAGAAAAAACATGAAGTTGCCAGGTGCAGCTCCACACATGTTTAATGGATCTTTATCTTGGGAGAATGACCGTTTTTCGGCTCGAGTATCTGTAAATTATACATCTGATTACTTAGACGCATTAGGAGGAAATGAGTTCGAAGATAGTTATTACGATAAGCAACTATTCTTAGATGCGAATGCTTCATATAAAATCACACGTTATTTACGTGTATTTGCAGAAGCAAATAATTTGACTAATCAACCTTTGAGATATTATCAAGGAGTGAGTCATAGAGTAAAACAAATGGAGTACTATCAACCTAAGTTTACATTAGGATTGAAGTTTGATTTCTAATAAATAATACAAAATAAGAATGAGGGCGAATATGAATCGCCCTTGTTCCATTATAATAACTTACAATGAAAAAAATATTATATATACTAACCTTAATCGCTCTTTCTTTTAATAGTCATGCACAAACTCCTTTTGAGTATGAGAAAAGTACTGGATATAGTGGGAACAATATTCCTAGTCTAGTTTATAAAGATGATAGCTTTAACTTTTTGGTTATGGGAGACTTTGGTAGAGTAGGAGATTACTATCAAAGAGATGTGGCTAGAGAAATGGGAAATGCAATGGTGGTATTAGACGGAGAGTTTGTGGTATCGGTAGGAGATAATTTTTATCCTAATGGTGTAGCAAGCACAGAAGATTACCACTGGATATCTTCTTTTGAAAGTATATATACCAATCCATCTTTATATGCAGACTGGTATGTTGCATTAGGAAATCACGATTATCTAGGTAATGTACAGGCACAAGTAGATTATACTAAAGTTAGTAAACGATGGAATATGCCTGATCGTTATTATAGTAAAGAGTTTAAACTTGACAATGGAGAAAAGCTGTTGTTAGTGGTTATGGATACTAATCCGTTTATAGATGGTTATCAGAAGAGCAGTAAGTATGGTGATCTTCGCGAACAAGATACTGCTAAACAGATGAAATGGCTTGAAGAGACTTTAGGTAAAGCGGATAAATCTATT
>JBOFGJ010000585.1:0-1948 GCA_051649065.1 Flavobacterium sp.
AAGTAAGTTATGGTCAAACAGGCCACTCCACTATATCGAATACAATGGGAATGCGTGAGATGCAACAAAAGGCATATCAAGCACGCCTTAGTCAATTATTGTTAATTAAAGCTCCACCTGCATCAGGTAAGTCAAGAGCGTTAATGTTTATCGCTTTAGATAAGCTTATTAATCAAGGGATAGAAAAAGTTATTGTAGCAGTACCTGAGCGATCTATAGGTTCGTCATTTGCTCATACAGATTTAGTATCTCATGGCTTTTTTGCCAATTGGGAACCAAATGATCAATATAACCTATGTACACCAGGAGGAGATAATAGTAAGAGTAAAGTAGATGCCTTTATCAACTTTATGCATAGTGACGAAAAGATATTAATTTGTACTCATGCTACTTTGCGTTTTGCGTATGAACAGTTACACGACGACGATTTTAATAATTGCTTGTTGGCTATTGATGAGTTTCATCATGTGTCTGCATCAGAAGAAAATATATTAGGTAGTTTGTTGCGTTCACTAATCCGCAATTCTACAGCACATATTGTAGCGATGACGGGTTCTTATTTTAGAGGAGATTCTCTACCTGTATTAATGCCAGAAGACGAAGAGAAGTTTACTAAAGTAACGTATAATTACTATCAACAACTTAACGGATACAAGCATCTAAAATCTTTAGGTATAGGGTATCACTTCTATCAAGGACGTTATTATACAGCTATAGATGAGGTATTAGATACAGATAAGAAAACAATCTTACACATTCCGAATGTAAATGCAAATGAATCTACTAAAGAGAAATACGAAGAAGTAGATCGTATCATAGATCTTATAGGAAGCGTTGTCAGCATTGATGAAGTTACTGCTGTAATGACTGTAAAGCGTCACGCTGATGGTAAGCTAATCAAAGTAGCAGATTTAGTAAATGACGATAGTAAGCATAGAGAGAAAATAGTAGCTTATTTGCGTAGCATTAAGCAAAAAGAAGATATGGATCTGATTATAGCACTTGGTATGGCTAAAGAAGGATTTGACTGGCCATATTGTGAGCATGCTTTAACGGTGGGATATCGAGGTTCATTAACGGAGATTATTCAGATTATAGGACGTACGACAAGGGATAGTGAGGATAAATCACACGCGCAGTTTACTAATTTATTAGCAAAACCTGATGCACAAGATGACAATGTAGTGGTAGCCGTAAACAATATGCTAAAAGCTATTACAGCTTCTCTATTGATGGAGCAAGTATTAGCTCCTAATTTTGACTTTAAGCCTAAACGCGATGAACACGACTTGGCTGAACCTGGTACAATCAAGATAAAAGGATTTAAAGGAATTACGACTCCTAAAGTCAAGTCTATAGTAGAAGAAGATATAAATGATCTAAAAGCAGCTATACTGCAAGATAAGGATATATCTAAAGCAATAACAGGAAGTATAGATCCAGAGATTATTAATAAAGTACTTATTCCTAAGGTTATTAAAACTCGCTATCCAGAGTTAGATGTGGAAGAATTAGAAGCAGTACGTCAATATGTAGTGTCTGACTCTGTAGTTAAATCAGGAGAATTACAGGAAGTAGGAGATAAGAAGTTTATAGTGTTATCTAATCAGTTTATTAATATTGATGAGATTAGTATCGATTTGATAGATAGTATTAATCCGTTTCAGAGAGCGTATGAGATACTGTCTAAGTCCGTAACAGCACCTGTATTAAAAGCAATTCAAGATGTATTATTAGCATCAAAAATAAAGATATCAGAAGAAGAAGCTTTGTTAACTTGGCCTAAGATAGTAGCATTCGTTGATGAAAATAAACGTGAACCAAGTGTAGATGCTATTAATCCTTTAGAGGTTAGATTAGCTGAGGTATTGGTTTATATCCGAGATAAGAAACGTAAAGCAATGCAAAATGGATAAAGAGAAAAAAGTATACCATTCTTTTGAAGACA
>JBOFGJ010000586.1:0-7998 GCA_051649065.1 Flavobacterium sp.
TAGTTCATACCCTAGTAGTTCAGGTAGTAGCTACAGTAGATCATCAGGAGGAAGCAGTTACTCAGGCGGATCTAGCAGTAGTTCATCATCCAGATCAAGTTATAGCAGATAATATAACATAGCGTAGTACGATATACTTAGCTATTTGGGCACTTTTATAAAGTGATTTACCCTTTCAATAATAAAAAAGAGAAGACATTATTCAAGTATGGAATAATGTCTTCTCTTTTTTTAATTACCTAACTGAGTGTTCTTGTTTAAGGGCTATTGTAGCTATTTTTTAAAAGGAAGTACTATTTGTACACTTTCTATTCATTCATTGCTTAAATGGGAATCTCTATGGTTTTTTAAGGGATGATTATATCAGATGAAGAAATTGTTTGTTTGAAACTCAAATACAATAGCGTTGACTAGAAACTATATTTATAATAGCTAACCTTTAGGTGAAGAATGACAGAAGGATAAAAGGTGTATTGTTGGGCATAAGGTCTTTTTACCCAAGTATTGTCCTATTATTCTCCAAGAATTGTCCTAGTAAAGTCAAGTAATACCAGTGTTTACTAACGTTAAGCTGTGTTTGTGATATTAGTCTATCAAGTGTTCTTTTTTAATAAAAACGCTAATGGGTTGAGATAGGAAAGAGATGTTGACTAAGGGAAAGAAAAAAGGGAAAGCACAGTGTACTTTCCCTTTGATATATGTGATAAAAATTAGATTATTTGAAGATGTCGTTTAATACTTCAGCAAGTCTTAATCCTCCTTTTAGCAATTGTGATTCGATAGTATCCTTTTGGTCAAAGTGATAACGGTAGCTAAGTGATTCTTCTGGCTGTACGCTATCATAAATTTTGTTAGCCATCGTGTATGAATCAAAGATCCAGTCTTCTAATGTACCAGCGGTTAGTTTTTGGTTATAAGCTTTACCGTGTACATCTAATACTGTAGCATACTCTGTATAGCTGTATTTATCAAAATCTATTAGAGATGAATCCCAAATACTGTGTAAGTTAGTAGTTTTTCTAAACCATTCTAACTTCACTCTATTTCCACCTAAGTCGTCAGCTCTACCGATGTGTAATGGTTGGTGAGCATCACCTATAATGTGAATTAGAAAGTATAAGTTCTCTTGTTTCTTCGCTAAAGGAAGGTTTTTATCTTTTAATTCTTCTATTAAGATAAGTGCTCTTTTATATAAATTAGCATCTGTAGAGTTGGCTAATTCTTTGTCAAAAGCAGTTCTGTCTAGATTTCCTGGCAAGTTGATATAGTGCCAGCTATCTGAGAATTTCCAAGTAGGGTCAGACTTTAAGAAATCTGGCCAGTTCGCCCAATACGCTAATTGCTGATCCCCAATGATTTCTTTAAGTTGTTTCTTTGCTTTTTTACTAAGGTTTCTCTCAGCTAATTCAGCAACTACTCTGTGTCCTGTAGTACCCCACGCAAATACATTCGCTGTCTGTAAGGCGAAGAACGCTACTAATAATAGTGATAATAATTTCTTCATAATGTATTAATTGTTAAATAGAGCTATAAGCTCTGTTGCATCAGCAGGTTTCATTTTACCAGCTATGACTAAACTAAGTTGTTTACGTCTTAAAGCACCCACATATCTTTCCTTTTCTAAGTCCGTTTCTGGAATTAATTCAGGTATAGAAACTGGGTGTCCTGTATCATCTACTGCTACGAATGTATAGATTGCTTCGTTTGCTTTATTCTTAGTTCCTGATTCTCTATCCTCTATCCAAACATCTAAATATACTTCCATAGATGAATTAAATGAGCGAGATATCTTTGCTTCTACTGTTACTACACTACCTAGTGGAATAGGTCTATTAAAAGCTACGTGGTTAACTGATGCTGTAACACATACTCTACGTGAATGTCTTCTGGCAGCGATACCAGCAGCTCTGTCCATACGAGCCAAAAGCTCTCCACCGAACATATTGTTTAGAGGGTTAGTCTCTCCTGGTAGTACTAAATCAGTCATTAAAGTTGCTGATTCAGATGCTAATTTTGCTTCCATTGTGAATGTTTTTGGCAAATATAGAGACATTAAATAAAAAATCCCGAACTTTTAAGGTTCGGGACTAATGTTTAACTATTTATTGTACTAAAATCCAAGCATCGATATTAATCGTGTTGTGGATTTTTCTCATTTCAGTTTGTGCTTGAGTTTGTGTTGTATAACCTCCGTACGATACTGGATAAACACCATATTTAGTATGAGGTAAGGCTACAGCATTCTCAAATCCTTTTTTTCTTAGCTTCAGTGCTTCAGCTTCGGAAGTACGTTCTGCTCTAAAAGCACACGCGATGATGTGATAAGGAGTGTTATTTACTACAGGAGCTTCTTCTATTACTTCTTCTTTCACTGGGATAGAGATAGTCGTAGCAGCAGGTTCTATAATGAAAGTCGCCTGTTGTATCTTGTCATATACTTTAGACTGTACGTTTTTCTCTATGATATATGATTGATCATTTAAGTAAGCTTCATACCCGTGGTTTACTAATACACTAGCTGTACTAGCAAAAATAGCTACAACAGCTGCATACTTTAAGTAAGTAAATGCTTTGTTTTTCTTTGCTACAGGTACTGCTACTGTCTCTATAATAGGGACGATAGGCGTACGAGTGATCATATTAGCCGTTACTGTAGACAGACCGAAAGATGTCGTTAGGTAATTGCTATTAGATACTGGTTCAAAGACTAAACTACCCTCACTGTTAGTAGAGAATACACCTACGTTAGCTAGTTCTAGTCTAGATACATTACTCAGTTCGAAATCCCATCGCTTAATATCTTGAGCAATAAGAAGAACAGCCTCATCATACGTGATGTTTTCTGATACAGCGATATGGTTAGCTAGTAACCCATCATTATGTTTGATATTAACATTGAATGAAAGACTCTTCTGTGGTGGGAAGAAACACTGCTTCTCCTCACTGTAGTAAGATGATTTAATCTCTGATAATAATGCTCCGAAACCTGGTATGATCACACACTGGTATCTATAAAGTAACGCTGATATGTATTTTTCGATCTTCATAAGGACAAAATTACATTAAACAATAGCTCAATCAAAAAAATATTCACAATTATTTTTGACAACCCTTAAGTTTTTTAATTTAAGAGAGTTAACCTTAAAAGAGTTTAGTATAAAATCGTGTAAAAATGCTTAATTGGATAGGTTTTTGTGGCTATACGGTGAAGGTACAAATAGTTATACTAATACGCAATTGGTTTTTTATATGGAAGAAGAAAGTTTGTTTTATATGCTGGCGTTACAGACCACAACTAGTGTTGGTCCAATTACAGCTAAGCGATTAATAGAATATTTTGGATCAGCTAAAGAGGTCTTTTTAGCAAATGAGAAGGAGATAAATGCTGTACATCGGATAGGCTATACACTGTATAAGAATCTCCAACAAGTAGATGTGATGCGTAGAGCAGAATCCGAGTTGAAGAATATAGCGAAATATAATTTGTCGTGTTACACCTATCAATGTGCTGATTATCCTGCATTATTAAAAGAGTGTGAGGATAGTCCGTTGTTATTCTTTAGTACTTCGTCTTCGCTCGACTTCTCTGGTAGAAAGATTCTAAGCTTTATCGGAACGCGTAATCCGAGTAAACAGGGAATCGATTTATGTACTTCTTTAATCCAAAATCTCAAGGCATATAATCCTATTATTGTCAGTGGACTAGCGTATGGAGTAGATGTGACAGCACATCTAGCTGCTCTTGATAATGGGTTAGATACGTATGCTGTGTTGGGACACGGGCTAAATCGCATTTACCCAGATGTGCATACGTCTGTAGCGAAGAGAATAATGGATAGTGGGGGAGGCTGTATTTCGGAGTTTTGGATTAATAGCAAGGTAGATAGGGAGAACTTTATCCAGCGCAATCGCATTGTAGCAGGGATGTCACAAGCGACGATAGTAGTCGAAAGTGCTATAAAAGGAGGATCTATGACTACAGTGACATTTGCTAATGATTATAACAGAGACGTGTTTGCTGTACCTGGTAGAGTTGGTGATCTTATGAGTGCTGGATGTAATCAAATCATCAAGAAGAATAGAGCCCAACTGTTGACTTCAGCGAGTGATATTATAGAAACACTGAATTGGGATAGTGCTGTAAAATCGCCTAAGGTCATTCAACCACAACTGTTTTTAGACTTGAGTGCAGATGAGGAGTTGATCGTGGAATGTCTACAAAAGTGTGAGCGAGAATTGTTAGATATGATAGCGTTAAGCTGTTCACTTCCGATTTATAAAGTCAGTAGTATATTGCTTAATTTAGAAATGCTTGGGGTGGTGAGGCCATTGCCAGGGAAGTATTTTGAGTTGGTTCGATAAAGATGGATATGTAAAAAGCCCCATACAACAGTATGAGGCTTTTCTATTTGATAAAAAAGGAAAATCGATTACTTCGTACCGTATCCTAGTTTTTCTCTTACTTTATTTAATGTTCTTGTAGCAATAACAGAAGCTTTGTCAGCTCCGATACCTAATAAACGATCTACTTCTTCTAAGTTATTGATATAGTATTCGTACTTTTCGCGGATATCTTTAAATTTCTCGACGATAAGTTCGTATAATTCTTGTTTAGCGTGCCCGTAACCGTAGTTTCCTCCTAGGTATTTTGCTCTAAGTTGCTCCGTTTGTTCTGGAGTAGCTAGTAGTTTATACATTGTGAATACGTTACAGGTATCAGGGTTCTTAGGTTCTTCTAGTGGAGTACTATCTGTCTCTATACTCATCACTTCTTTTCTCAATACTTTATCAGTTTGGAAAATATTGATTGTATTGTGTCTAGACTTACTCATCTTGTTTCCGTCTGTACCAGGTACTACCATTACATCCTCTTGGATTTTTGCTTCAGGTAATACGAATGTTTCCCCCATCTGGTGGTTAAAACGAGATGCTACATCACGAGTGATTTCTAAATGCTGTAATTGGTCTTTTCCTACGGGTACAAATTCTGCATCATATAGTAATATATCAGCAGCCATAAGCATCGGATAAGAGAATAGCCCTGCATTAACATCTGCTAGTACATCAGCTTTATCCTTAAATGAATGTGCTAAAGTAAGACGTTGGAATGGGAAGAAGCAACTAAGGTACCAAGTAAGTTCAGTTGTTTGCGGTACATCTGACTGGCGATAAAAAGTTACATGACTAATGTCTATACCACAAGCAAGCCAAGTAGCCGCAACGCTATAGGTGTTTTCTTGTAAAGTTTTAGCGTCTTTAATTTGCGTTGCAGAGTGCAAGTTCGCAATAAATATAAAAGACTCATTTTCTTTTTTGTTCGCCATTTCTACTGCTGGTAGAATAGCACCTAAAAGATTTCCTAAGTGTGGAGTTCCTGTACTCTGAACTCCTGTTAGAATTTTAGCCATTGCGTGATATTAATTAATTTAAAAGAACAAAGATAAGGGAATTAGATTTTAGTTGCCTTGTTTTTATAGGTAATATGCTTATTAGGCGTTATAATTGTGTATTTTTGAAGTTAATAAAAGAAAGTATAGAAGTCAGTATGATGAAAGTAATACGCGTGTTTTTTAGTTCACTTTGGCGGTTGTGGTTTTATTTGTGGATGGTAATTGTGATTTTGATTTTGTCTCCTGCACTGTTGTTTACAATACAATCAGAGAAGACCTATCCTGCGTTCTTTAAAGTGGCGCGTATATGGGCTATTCTTACTTTTTATGGGATAGGGATGAGGTATCATATCGAAGATGATCATCCATTAGAGAAGGGTAGAAGCTATATGTTTATTGCTAATCACACTTCGATGTTAGATGTTATGATGATGTTGATATTAGTAAAGGATAATCCGTTTGTATTTGTTGGGAAAGCAGAGTTAGCGAAGATACCAGTATTTGGATATTTCTATAAACGCACGTGTATTTTAGTAGATAGGAAAGATGCTGCAAGCAAAAAGCGAGTTTTTGACAGCGCACAAGAACGTCTAAGTAAAGGACTTAGTATTTGTATCTTTCCAGAAGGAGGAGTGACAGATGATAGAAGTATCATCTTAGATACCTTTAAAGATGGGGCATATAGATTAGCGATAGATCATCAGATACCCATAGCTCCATTAGCATTCGGAAGGTTGAGACATTACTTTCCTTTCGTCTGGGGTATAGGACATCCAGGGGTAGTGCCTGTGAGGATCTATGCGCCTATAGAGACTACTGGATTGACTATGTCAGATAGAAAAGAGTTGAAGGACAGTACATTTGACCTACTTTATGAGCCTGTGTTGGCTTGGGAGAAGGAGTATAAAATGCGATAAAGCAAAAAGCGATGAGGTACAGAGTACTTCACCGCTTTTTTAGTTATATATGGTTTATGGGTATTAAAGGGCTATGATTCCAGCACCTGATATTCTACCGCTCTCAAGAACAAAGTCGTTCATAGATTGGTTTTGTTCAGTAGTGTATTTGCTGTAATTTATGTCTATTTTCGAGCGACTCATCGCTAGGTCAAATAGTTCTTTTTGGATATCCTTTTGTTTGCCTGCATCAGTAGAAGTGCGGAACTCTGCTATTAGTTCCATCTCTTTCTTATATGAGTTAAGCATTTCTTGGTGATCTATAGCAGGTAGTTTTAATTCTACATTATTTGGTTCGGTGATTGTGCACTCGCCATTATTTACTTTGTTTTGTGCGTGATATCCCTTGTGTTCTGCAGGCATATCTGCATCATAGAACGCTACGAATTCCCCTTTAGTAAAGAATTTGTTATAGAAGTTACCTACTGCATTTTTGTTACTTGTAGTTAGTTCTTCAGGATATTCTTCATCTAGAAAGTAAGTACATCTATATAAATTATTGTCAATGAATAGTGCATTAGTTGATTTGATATTATCTGTATAAAGTACTCCATCTATTGCAACTTCTCTTTCTGTTTTTCCAAATCTGTCAAAGTTTCCTTCTGTGGCATATACCATAGAGTAGATGTAATGAGGTTCTAATGTTGGGTTAATAATACCTCCGGAGTTCTGTTTAAATACATTGAACTTAGTTTTATGACCATTGTATTCTAATTCATGATTTCCATTGTCAAGCTTAAGAACTTCAAATGTATTAGGAGCTAGTGTGTATTTCTTATCATCTAACGATACTGAAATCTCTTTATCTGTAGGATTAGATAGATAGAAGTCATGTCTCTTAAATGGATCATCACAGCTAAGTAATGTTGTAATTGTTAGCAATAATGCTAATAATCGTAATTTCATAGTATTGTCTTGTGTTTTCTGAGTACAAAAATAAGCGATTCTGTTTAGGTTGGCTAGTAAGAATAGAGTTTTATATAAAAGGCGTTTGTGTTAGGGTTATTACTTTTTAGGGCTAGTGACAATAGGATGGAGGTAATATATTATACTTAGGCTAAATAATGATGATAAGCATGGTTCAATATTATATGCTATTGGGATATTTTATATTGTATTACTAATGGGACGATATGCTAAATTATTGCTCCTAAACTTTTCCTCTTTAGATTAACTAGACTTTTTTGATTAGCTAAGTTTTCGGCTTAACACCTACTATGATTTAGATTAGGCTTAATGACAAGAAGTAGGGAAAACTAAATGCTTGGATTATACTAGAGTAAAACCCAGAATACGCGATAGACCTATTAACGAGAGTAAATTATACAAAACAGCTCTGAATTTATGAAAGGGCTAAGTTTAAAATAGTCCTGTGGACTGTTTTAAAACGAAGAGCCAGCAGTAGCAAGGCATGTAGTATGGTTTTAGAAGAAATGAAAGAGATGTAAAGTAGAATTTATTCGTAGTATTGGGCGAGTGCGGAATCTGGGTTAAAGATAAAAGTCACTTGTAGAACTACTAGCATTAATGAGATTGTATGACCTCTTCAACACTACCACAACATTGTTCTACTATAAGTCCTTTCTATTAAAGAATTCTTGACACACTCTTGAAGAACTCTTGTCCCAAATACATTTAGGGATAAGAAGTTT
>JBOFGJ010000587.1:0-3842 GCA_051649065.1 Flavobacterium sp.
TCAAGCTTTAGGGGTGTCTACATATACATTGTAGGCTGAGACTTCACCCTTGGAACCTGATCTAGTTAATACTAGCGTAGGGAAAAGTAAGATGACTTCATTAGATAGGTACATTCGTACCCTATTGTAGCCATTCCTAAAGTTATATATCAAAACGAAAAGGAATGGAACTAAAAATCAACAATCAACAAGTACTATTTGACACGGATACATTAAGTATTCAGGCTATGTTGGATATTTATCATCCACATAAGCAAAAAGGGATAGCAGTAGCAATAAACCAAACTGTTATAGCTAAAACTCAATGGTCTACTCATCACTTATCTACTAGCGATGATATCTTAATTATCACAGCTACTCAAGGTGGTTGATTCCATTCGTTAAAAGAACTAATAACACTTAAAACTAAAAGACAATGGAACAACACAGTATTTCACAAACCCCTTTCCCTAACTCAAAAAAAGTATATATCAAAGGGGATATTTTTCCGATAGAAGTAGCGATGAGAGAAATAGCTCTTAGCAACACTAAGCTATCTAATGGAGGTATAGAAGAGAACCTACCTGTAACAGTATATGACACATCAGGTCCATATACAGATCCTAATATCACTATAGATATTCGCAAAGGTATTCCACGCCTACGTGAAGCATGGATACTAGATAGAAAAGATGTAAGTACACTATCTTCTATTACCTCTGAATATGGCAAAGCAAGATTAGCAGATGAAAAACTAGATCACTTACGCTTTGAATTTAGACATAACCCTAAAGTTGCTAGTAATGGAGCTAATGTTACTCAACTACATTATGCTAAAAAAGGTATCATAACTCCTGAAATGGAATACGTGGCCATCAGAGAAAACCAAAGAATAGAACAGTTAAACAAGGCTACCTCAGCAATGAAACAACAACATCAAGGCAATAGCTTTGGTGCCAATACACCTAAGAACTTTATCACACCAGAGTTCGTTAGAGAAGAGATAGCTAATGGACGTGCTATCATCCCTAATAATATCAACCATCCAGAAAGCGAACCTATGATTATAGGCCGTAACTTCTTAGTGAAGATCAACGCTAACATCGGAAATAGTGCTGTGACCTCATCGATAGAAGAAGAAGTAGAAAAAGCAGTATGGGCATGTCGCTGGGGAGCTGATACGATTATGGACTTATCAACAGGCAAGAATATTCACGAGACTAGAGAGTGGATTATACGAAACTCTCCAGTACCTATCGGAACAGTACCTATCTACCAAGCCTTAGAAAAAGTAAAAGGAATAGCTGAAGATTTGACGTGGGAGATCTTTAGAGATACACTGATTGAGCAAGCAGAACAGGGAGTATCATACTTCACCATTCACGCAGGAGTACTACTGCGCTATATACACTTAACTGCTAATAGAGTAACGGGTATCGTATCTCGTGGAGGCTCTATTATGGCTAAGTGGTGTCTATTCCATCACAAAGAAAACTTCTTATATACTCACTTTGAAGAGATATGTGAGATTATGAAACAATACGATATAGCATTCTCTTTAGGTGATGGACTAAGACCTGGCTCTATTGCAGATGCAAATGATGCAGCTCAATTTGCAGAGTTAGAAACACTAGGTGAACTAACTAAAATCGCGTGGAAACACGATGTACAAGTCATGATAGAAGGCCCGGGGCATGTACCGATGCATATGATTAAAGAGAATATGGAAAAGCAACTTCGCGACTGTGGAGAAGCACCTTTCTATACTTTAGGCCCTTTGACTACAGATATAGCACCTGGTTATGATCATATCACCTCAGCTATCGGAGCGGCTATGATAGGATGGTACGGAACTGCAATGCTATGTTATGTAACCCCAAAAGAACACTTAGGTCTACCTAACAAAAAAGACGTGAAGGATGGAGTGATTACCTATAAACTAGCTGCTCATGCAGCTGACTTAGCGAAAGGACACCCTGGAGCACAATACAGAGATAATGCACTGAGTAAAGCCCGCTTTGAATTTAGATGGGAAGATCAATTCAACTTATCACTAGATCCTGATACAGCAAGAGAGTTTCACGATGAAACATTACCTGCTGATGGTGCTAAAGTAGCTCACTTCTGTTCTATGTGTGGACCTAAATTCTGTTCTATGAAAATATCACAAGAGATTAGAGACTCTGCAGAACAAGGAATGCGCGAGAAGTCAGAAGAGTTTATAGAATTAGGAAAAGAAATATACCTGTAAAAGATAACAGAGATGGTAGTCATAACCTATCCAACTCCTATAGAAAATGAGACAAGTCTTATCAACAAAATGTTTGAGAAAGGCTTGCCTCTACTTCATGTTCGCAAACCGAATATGTCCTATGAAGAACTTGTAAAGTGGATAAATACTATTGATAATTACTATCATCAGTACTTAGTTATACACATATCAACAATAGTTATCACCAACAACAAACACTGTTTTGAACAATTTAAGCTACTTATCAACAAGATAAACAGCACTTATACACACTTATCAACAACCGATTGTTTATATGTTGATAACTATAGTATAGAACTACCTAAGTTATCAACATCTGTTCACTGTATAAGTGAAGTTAATAAGTTATCAACAAGTATAGACAGAGCATTCATAAGTCCTATCTATCCTAGTATATCTAAGAAAGGTTACACTTCAGATGTGGATTGGACAAAAGAATTAGAGCAAAGAACCAACAACAGAGTAACCTTAGTTGCCCTTGGAGGAATTACTCCTTTTCACATCGAATCTATTTATTCAATGGGGTTTGATGATTATGCTTTATTAGGAACAATATGGGAAGCTAAGCAACCATTAAAACAATTTGAATTATGTCAACATTACGACCGATTGCATTGGCAATAGCTGGCTTTGACCCTACTAGTGGTGCTGGGGTTATGGCAGACATCAAAACATTTGAACATCATCAAGTATACCCAATGGCGGTATTATCTGCTAATACGATACAGACTGAGGATAACTTTATTCATGTAAGATGGGAAGAAAAATACAGTATGCGTCAATTAGTTACTATACTTGAGAATTACTGTATAGCAGCTGTAAAAATAGGTATTGTCAAAGATTTAGACACATTGAAGCTATACACAGATACAATCAAAGGTTTATCTCCAATGACAAAAGTCATTTGGGATCCTGTATTGCGTTCATCTAGTGGTTTTGACTTCCAGACTATTGAACTAATAGATTCTTTAACTTCTGTATTACAACAGATAGATCTTATCACGCCAAACTACCTAGAGATACATCAACTACTTACGACTTATGACGATGCACTTCAAAAAGCACAAACCTTGAGTCAATACTGTGATGTATTACTAAAAGGAGGGCATAATCCTAATGCATTGGGCTTTGACTACTATGTAAGTAAAGAGGTGATACAAACTATACCTCCTACTCAACTATCAGATTATCCTAAACACGGTTCTGGCTGTGTATTATCTTCTGCTATAACAGCAAATATTGCTAGAGGGTATAACACATTGACAGCGATTCAAAAGGCAAAAGCCTACATAGAAATATTCTTCAACTCTAACCATACATTACTCGGATATCATGCTAAATAAGATACAATACATCAGTCATGGAGACACTCCACAAGAACAGCTATATCATATAGAAGCTGTATTAGGAGCAGGACAACAGTGGATACAATATCGCTTCAAAAATACCACGAATACCACCCTGTGGCAAACAGCAGAACAGGTCAAAAAACTATGTGAACAATATCAGGCTACTCTTATCATTAATGATCATGTAGACTTAGCTAAAGCCATAGAGGCTGATGGTGTCCACTTAGGACTTACTGACCTAA
>JBOFGJ010000588.1:0-2414 GCA_051649065.1 Flavobacterium sp.
GCCATAAAGTTCTTATCACTCTGACGTTCATTGATATTTTCAGTCTCTAAAGTAACATCACTCTTCTTAATTACAGCGCCTGGAAGTCCTCTATCTGACTGATAGTAATAAAGGTTAGCCTGCCAAGTATCTTTCTCAGTCTTACCGAACCAACTATTCTCTATTCGATAAGCTTTTATATCACTATTCTGTCTATGTCCTATCGTATCATAAGCCACTGTACCATCTATATTATGGCGCTTCTGTCTAAACTTATAATCACCATTAGAGTAGATGTATTCAGCACTGATAGATGTACTCACATTATCATTAACTTTGATATCTGTACGTACAGATGGATTGACCAGCTGTATAGATCCAGCTTTATACTTAGCAGATATATTTACGTCTTTTCCCTCTTCGAATACTGGTTTCTTTGTTTGTAGATAAACTGTAGAGGCAGATGCAAACTCTCTTGCTGATTGGAAGATAGCACTGCGTTGACCATTATATAGCTTCACAGTCTCGATGTTATCTAGTGAGAATTTACCCAAATCTACGATACCGTTCTGAGCATTACCTACCTGTACCCCATTATAGAATACACCTACATGATGCGTTCCCATATTACGGACATCTACAGTCTTAAGTCCACCCATACCACCGAAATCTTTAATTTTAACTCCAGCGAAGTATCTTAGAGCATCAGCTACACTATGGCTATTTAGGCGCTCTAGTTTAGCACCATCTAAAGTTTGTACAGGGATTAGATCTTTAAACACCTCTTTCTGTATCACGATTTCTTTAAGAGAAGTGATACTGTCTTTAGGGCCCTGAGCGTGTACAGCATAGCTAGCCACGCACATTAAAGTAGTTATTGATAGTAATTGCGTCTTGGTCATAATTGTTTTTGGCTTGTTAATCTTGACAATTCAAGAAAACATAAACGCACCAAAACACATTGTCACCAATGTCTAACCTTTTGAACGCCTAATGTCTTATTCCTCGAAAACATCAAAACTTATTGTAGATTGGCGGGTATCCTGACTTGCTCTTAATGAATATCCTCCCCTTCGTAACGACAGAGGACGACTTGATTTATTACATATTATGAGTTTACAGTAGCGGGTCTGTCTAGGATTCTCACCTAATTCCCCCTTTATATCAATTTGATAACCAGTCTTATTGCAAATATATAAAAAAAAGTTAATGGGAAGTATTTAATCTGTTAATGTGCATTTATTGAAGATAATTCAAACTTTATAGAAAAAAGGCACTTGCGATTGATAAGTTTTCAATGCTTGCTTATTCATCCCATCTTCTATTTTAGGATAGATACGCATTCCACGCTTACCCTCCTTTGTCTCAGTAGAGATAATACCAAGGTTAACTAATACTGCCTTAGGGTATAAAAAATATCCCGTATCAGTATCTGTCTTCACACCAATCATCATATAGTCAAACTCATCATCTGCGTGATAAGGTTCCGTCACACCTACAGCATTGCGTTGCCAAATAGCAACAAATAACCCGATCTTCTTAGGAGTAACCTTCGCTTCCCTATAGATTATTCGCTTATCTCGTAATATAAAGCTACACGCTCTATACTCATTCTTTTCAGACATCATCTGAACTGAACTAATTGTAGTATCGTCTTCGCCTTCATCAGAGAATACTTTATTTAAAGAAGTAATAAGAGTTTTAAGAAGCATAACAATCTACTTTGAAGTATTCAAAATTAAAGATTTCAAACCATATTAAACCAATCTATATAATAAAAGTCACTTGCAAAACTACTAGCGTTAATGAGATTGTATGACCTCTTCAACACTACCCCAACATTGTTCTACTATAAGTCCTTTCTATTAAAGAATTCTTGACACACTCTTGAAGAACTCTTGTCTCAAATACATTTAGGGATAAGAAGTTTTTCCTCTTTAGATTAACTAGACTTTTTGCCTAGTCCCCAACTTTTGACTATGAACCAATAAACCTTCTTGTACATTTATTAATGCTTCTGCGGAATCCTTTAGATATCACTAAAATATATAAAAATAAAAAAGCTCTCCTGCACTAGGAAAGCTTTTCATTGGTCTAACTACTAAACCTTTAGTGCTTGCGCACTTAACAACACAACTACTTTTAGATCCTCTAACTGATGAACTTTTAGAGGCCAAAAAAAACCTCCCAACTACATGAGAGGTTCTCTTCTTATTGGCGGTCTGGACGGGACTCGAACCCGCGACCCCATGCGTGACAGGCATGTATTCTAACCAACTGAACTACCAAACCAATAATATCTTTTCTGTATTGCGTTTATTAGTTAAAACCATCAATCTTGACAATTTTTTAAAAAAAGCTCTCCCGCACTAGGAAAGCTTTTCATTGGTCTAACTACTAAACCTTTAGTGCTTTCGCACTTAACAACACAACTA
>JBOFGJ010000589.1:0-2778 GCA_051649065.1 Flavobacterium sp.
GCAACGACATTTGATTAATAATTTTAAATTAGCTACAGAATTAGGGGCAGAGATTATTAAGAGTGAGCATCCAAATATTGCTAAAGCTATTATGACTCAGGTAGAACAACGACAAGTAACAACAATTTGTATAGGGAAACCTCGATTGCGTTTGTATCAGATTATTTTGGCAACTAATGTACTTAATCAATTGCTGAAGAAGTTGACTTCATTGCCAATTGATATTATAATCTTTTCGAAATGAGAATTAAAACAAAACTAACATTAGGATTAGGTTTATTATTTACACTGATTATCTTTTTAGGAGGTATAGGAGCGGTGTATATCCATTTTTTAAAATTAGATACGCGCAATATCTTACACGACAACTATAATTCGCTGTTATATGCGAAGAGTATGTTACGTGTATTGGATAAGTCTGGTGATAGTCGTTTGATACAATTTGAAGAGCAATTAAAAAAACAAGAGGGGAATGCTACTGAGGTTGGAGAGAAGGAAATGAATATAACCTTACGTGCTTATTTTGAAGCTTATAAACAGAATGGACAGAAGTTAGAAGACTTACTACAGATAAGAGAATGGCTGATTGAGGTAATGGAAGTGAATATGAAAGCAATTGAATTCAAGAGTGAGTTGGCCAATAAGACAGCTATACAAGCTACGATATGGATTGCTATAGCTGGAACAGCTTGTTTTGTGATTGCTTTGGGATTACTTATTAACTTACCTTCTAATATTGCAGATCCTATTCAGAAATTAACAGCCAGTATCAAGCAGATTGCCAGTAGTAATTATAAAGAGAGGGTATTTTTAGATAAGAATGACGAGTTTGGAGAGTTGGCACAATCGTTTAATACGATGGCTCAGAAGTTAGAGGAGTACAATAGTAGTCACTTAGCTAAGTTGATGCGTCAAAAAAAGAGAATAGAAGCACTTATTAATAGTATGTCTGATGTAGTAATTGGTTTGGACGAGAATATGCAAGTGATCTTTGTAAATAAAGAAGCATGCAAGGTGTTGGGATTGACGGAAGAGGAGATGATAGGGAAGAATAGTAAAGACATCGCTATTTATAACGATCTGATGCGTATGTTATTGAAAGATCTAAATATTGATCAAATAGATAAAGAGCCACTTAAGATTATTCACAATGAGAAAGAGAATTACTTTGATAAGCAGTTTTTACACATTGAGATTACTCCGACAGGCGAAGAGCATAAAGAATTAGTTGGTCATGTTATTATTCTGAAAAATATTACTGAGTTTAAAGAATTAGATGCTGCTAAGACGCGCTTTATAGCCACTGTTTCACATGAGTTTAAGACACCTATCTCATCTATGAAGATGAGTTTACAATTGCTTAAAAATGAGCGAATAGGTACATTGAATGAAGAGCAGGCTACTTTGATAGATAGTATTCAAGATGATGCAGGTCGCTTATTAAAAATAACATCTGAGCTACTTAATCTAACACAGATAGAAAGTGGAAAAATAATGATGAATATGAAACCTGTTGATGTAAAGCAGGTTGTGCAATACGCTGTTGAAGCTAATCATATTCGAGCAGAACAAAAGGCAATAAAAATAGAAGTAGCCCTTCCTGAGAACTTGCAAACGATTAATATTGACTTGGAGAAAACAATTTGGGTGTTGACTAACTTGATTGCTAATGCGATTAACTATTCTCATGATTCTTCTGTTGTTGAGGTTTGTGTAGAACAAGATGAACAAACAACTACAATAAGAGTGAAAGATGAAGGTATGGGAATACCACCTGAGTATTTAAGTAAAGTCTTTGATCGCTATTTTAGAGTGCCAGGTACTCATAGAGAGGGAACAGGATTAGGACTTGCAATTAGCAAAGAGATTATTGAAGCACAAGGAGGAACAGTTAATGTGTTTAGCGAATATGGAGTAGGAAGTGAGTTTGTGTTGAGGTTTTAGTGTAAGAAAGATTAAAGAAATATATAAGCCTTGTAGTTAGTGTACTACGAGGCTTTTTTCATAACTGTTAAACAACGATATTAAACTTTAACTTAAATAGATTATTTCTAGTTGATAATGGTATATTTTGATTTATATTTTTTCTATTTCTATACTTTTTATTTTTAATCATTCTTTATTGTGTATTATTTAGATTTATTATAAGTCATATTAGTTTGCTATTTAGAATTATTCTTGTTAGTGATGTGAAATGATATACATTTGTTATTATTTAAAATAATTATAAATAACAAGTGAAAGCACTTCCTAAGTTTACATTGCTGATGACCATTGCTGCTACATCCTTTGGGTGGGCACAGGTAAGAAAGAGTATTATCATTAGAGATTACAATAATCAAGTGATAAAAAATGCTGTTGTTAGTATCAATGATCAACAACAGAAAACAGATAATCTAGGAAGAGTACAGTTTGACTTGAAGATAGAGGATGCTTACATGTTGCAAATCTTCGCTGATAATTATCGCAGTGTTTTACAGACATATTCTACTGTAGATTTAATTATGGACTCTTTTTATTTAGATGTAGATAATACTGTATTGTCAGATATTATAGTACAAACTAAAGACGAGCAGAAGAATAGCAATAGAGGGATTATTCGCGCTGTTACAGTAGATACTAAGAGTGAAGTACTACGTCCTACTTCTCTAAACGACATGATGAATAAAACCACAGGAGTACGTGTGAGGCAAGGAGGAGGACTGGGGTCAGAAACGAGTATTAACTTAAACGGTTTTCAAGGGAATGCAATACGCTTTTTTAAAGATGGTATTCCAC
>JBOFGJ010000590.1:0-2753 GCA_051649065.1 Flavobacterium sp.
ATTGGGGAAGCTCTACGACCTCATTAGAGACAATTACTATGTTTCCTCTAGTAGCAGGTACAGGTGTCGATGTATATATACATTTCGACACCTCGTTTTCTGTTAATAATCAATCGTTACCAACCTCTCATATCCTCTGCCCTCGTCAGCATATGGATATTAGTACAGCAGACAGCATTGACTTTATCGCTATTCGCTTTAACCCAGATTAAGCATTAGCCAAATACTGCAAAGTACTTCTACTGCATATCTCTTTCATTTCTTCTAAAACCATACTACAGTATGCTTTTTTCATAAATTCAGAGCTATTTTGTATAATTACTTTTCGTTTATATGTCTATCGCTTAATCTGGATTTAACCACGGTGCATTTAGACATTTCTGCGACATCAATTTTAACGAGCTAAATAATAATTTTCTAACTGTACAGGATTTATGGAAAGAAGAGGGTGATATACTCATAGATCAGCTATATCACGCTAAAGATATCATTCAAAGAGAACTACTCTTAAATGAGTTCTTTTCCATTCAACTCCTAAAACACCAAAAAAAGAACAGCATTCTCGATCAAGCAATGCGTACTATATATACTAATCACGATAACACCTGTATCACTGACATCAGTAAACAACTTATGATGAGTACACGCCACTTCGAACACAAGTTTAAAGAAGAGTTTGGTTTTACCCCAAAAAAGTTTCAGGTAGTAAGTCGATTTGAGAGCACCCTTCGCAAGCTACTTCTGTCCGAAAAAGCAGATTATTTACAGACCGTACTAGATAGCGGATATTATGACCAATCTCACTTTATCAAAGAATGTAAGTCTCATACCAACCTATCCCCTACAGATACTCTGAAATACAAAGAAGATTCATTACATTTTTATTTTAAAAAGTTGGGGTAGTTAAAGTGTAAAACTATCGTTTATAACATCTCTATACACATTGTCAGCACTTAAACTAGTGACTAACTCTTTATATCATGACGTAATCTTAAAGGACTATTTCTTCCTCTAACCTTATAAGTTACATTAATAACATCCGAAGTCTTAATAGGCTTACTCAACTTCCTTTTCCTTCTGAACCGTTCTGTATCTAATCCATCTGTTAACGCATTAAGAAATTCGTACAGCACATATTTATTAGATTCTTGTGATAGATATTCATCTTGATTAAATAGCGTTTCTATAGTTAAACTTTGTCTTCTAGTTTCAATACAAATATCAAATTTAAAATACTCGCCATAAATCCTAACATACTTAATTTCACTCAAATTAAAGCACCAATATTTCTCTTTAAATGTAAAGCTAATCGTATCATCATCCATCTCCACCCTCCATATACTTTCCTCCCACTTTTGCAACATATATTTAGCAATCCTAAAGCACAGCAATATACACAAGGGAAAAATATAAAGAACAACCTGCGGCACCAAAGTTAAAGATACCGCTCCATCACTAAAAATTTGTACTAATGTATTAATCAGCATAAACAAACCAATTCCCGATCCTATACCTACAGCAAAATACAACACCATATTTCTATGATGTCGACCATAAAACTGATAAGTGTTAGTTTCTATCATAATAAATTATATTCTTACTATTAATTCTATTCCAATGAAAATGCTTTATATAAATCTATTAAGCTAACTAATTCACAAAGTAAATCTATTTGATTCATATAGTCGAAAAAGAAAAATAGACACTACGGACTATTCAGCTATTCAATAACTTGTAAACAAAAAATATTATTGCACTAATCTTACTGAAAACAGTCATACAAATTTCTCATACCATACTTCTTAAATAAAATATCGTATATCGTATCTAATTCTTTGGGAACATTCCTATAATTATTTATTTTACGTTCTCCACGTACATACATAACTGCTTTATCTCCTCCCATAGTAGGCTGTGGCTCTATAGTTGCCTCTTTAAACTGTGCTATCCTTTCTATATTCTCTTTTAGAACCTTATCATTTTTAAAGTTCGCTGTTTTAACTGATACTATATCGTTATCATTCCGAATCAAAAATGCTACACTACTATAATTTTCATTGATAATAATATGTGTTTGACAAGAGAACGGAGTCACAATATAGATATCTACATAATTATTTGTGCTCAAATACTCACTTGCAGTATAGGCTTTTGTCTTACATCCAGCCATCATCAGAAAAAAAGCAATAAATACCCATGTAATTTTTTTTAATTCCATACAACCAAAGCATTATAACAATAAACATTACCCAAAGTCTCAATTAAATCCTAATCACAGTGGAACAGATGTTTCATTCCATATTTCTTAAACAGAATTTTATCAATCACTCCATATTCTTTTGGTATATTTCTATAACTATTTATTTTACGTTGTCCATTAATATACATTATTATCATATCTGCATCTAATGGCTTTGATAAAGGTTCTTTTGTCATATCACCATATTTAGCTATCTTTTCTATATTCTCTTTTAGAACATCTTTATTACCTAATTTAACCGTTTTACTTCTCGCTAAATAATCCTCTCCTTTTATCAAAAAAGCTGTACTTCTATAATCATCATAAATGACAATATGTGTATTACATCTTGTTGGACTAATTCTATAAATATCAACATAATTAGTTGTACTCAGATACTCACTTGCAGTATAGGCTTTTGTCTTACATCCAGCCATCATCAGAAAAAAAGCAATAAATACCCATGTAATTTTTTTTAATTCCATACAACCAAAGCATTATAACAATAAACATT
>JBOFGJ010000591.1:0-21674 GCA_051649065.1 Flavobacterium sp.
GTTTAACAAGTCATTTTTAGCATTGAACAACAACGTAGTCTATATTTAAAAAGCTTAATAAAGCTTATTTTTCAAACCTGTAATAACTAAAGCTTCTTTAGTAATTCACATTTTTAACCAATACAAAACGCCAAAAATCACCAATTGAGTAATTACATATAAAACAAGCAGATAGTCAAATAAAAAACTATGTTGGCACATTTATTGTAATCATTATTATAAACTTTTTTTTCATACTACTTTTAGCCCTATACATCCTACCCCCGTATAGGGCTTTTTGTTTGATAACATTATTATAGTATTGAACCTAAGTCCATATTTTTTTGATGATTGTCCAAATGCAGTGTTAGTTCATCACAAAAAACAATCTGATTATCCTCTATAATGAATGTAGCGATCACTTTCACTTGATTTTGTGTCCCATCCTCCATAATAACGGTAACGGTATGGTTTGTAAACACAAGATTACCTTCTTCTGCTATGTAATTAAACTCAATAGATAACTTTGTAGTCAACTCCATTAATTTCTTAATGTGTCTAGTAAACATAGTACAGTCAAATCTCTTGCCATCAACACATTGTACATAATCCTTAGAAAAATACGTTTCTATAACTGATATATCATAATTAGGGTTTTCTAATAAGAGTTGTAAACCATTCTTAACTAAATCTTTATTATTCATTTGTTCTCTTTTTATTAATAGCGATAAAATTATAAGTAGACTAACTAATTGACGATAACAATTGTTAACAAATCCTCTTCTAAGAGTCAATATCACTTTCAAAACACAAAATCGGAGCATACAAAGAGGCTATGTATTTATTGCACAATGAATATTTAAAATAGAAAAACTGTGTATATTTTGCATTATTTAAAATAATTAAATATTTTTAGCAAAAAAATAACAAAAAAATGTTTGACAAAATAGATCCAACTATTATCACTTTTGCTATTTATCTAGTAATTGTTTTAGGAATAGGTGTTGTAGCATACCTACGCACAAAAGACTTTTCAGACTACATCCTAGGAGGGCGTAGCTTCGGTCCATTAGTAACTGCATTATCAGCAGGAGCATCCGATATGTCAGGATGGCTACTAATGGGGCTACCTGGTGCAATATTTGCAAAAGGATTATCTCAGAGCTGGATTGCTATCGGATTAATCATTGGTGCATATTATAACTGGAAGCTAGTAGCAGGACGTCTGAGAGTACATACAGAGATTAATAATAACGCACTGACATTACCTGACTTCTTTCATAACAGATTTGGTAAAGATGGTCAATTAGTAAAAACTGTATCTGCTATAACTATTTTATTCTTCTTTACTATATACTGTGCTTCAGGTATGGTAGCAGGAGC
This sequence comes from Flavobacterium sp., assembly GCA_051649065.1. Classification (GTDB taxonomy): domain Bacteria; phylum Bacteroidota; class Bacteroidia; order Flavobacteriales; family Flavobacteriaceae; genus Flavobacterium. The sequence continues at coordinate 1,363 of JBOFGJ010000591.1, forward strand.
AAGATTATTCGAGACTTTATTCCATATGGAATATACTAATGCCCTATATCTAGGAGCCTTAGCTACGATAGCATATACATTTATAGGAGGATTCTTAGCAGTGAGCTGGAGTGATACGATACAAGCGACATTAATGTTATTCGCTTTGATACTTACACCTATAATGATCATTTTATATATGGGAGGATGGGATGCCATTACTACCTATACGAATGAGGCTTCACTAGCAACTAGTATACCATATAACAGCCTTACTCACAAAGTAGGATTTGTAGCTATTATTAGTGCAGCAGCTTGGGGACTAGGCTATTTCGGTCAACCACATATCTTGGCTCGTTTTATGGCTGCTGATAGTGTAAAGACAATGAAGAATGCTAGACGCATAGGTATGTCTTGGATGACACTATGTCTAGGTGGAGCAGTAACTATCGGATACTTAGGGATTAGCTACTACTATAAGCATACTGAAATAGCTGGTGTAGTAACGAAAGATAACGAAATGATATTCATCGAACTAATCAAACAGTTATTTAACCCATGGGTAGTAGGTATCTTATTATCAGCTATCTTAGCAGCAGTAATGAGCACACTAAGTGCACAATTATTAATGTCTTCAAGTACATTAACTCAAGATTTCTATAAAGCATACTTTAGAAGAACTGCAAGTCAAAAGGAATTAGTGTGGATGGGAAGATTTGCTGTATTATTAATCTCATTAGTAGCTATATTTATTGCTTATGATCCTAATAGTAAAATTCTTTCACTAGTAGCACACGCGTGGGCAGGTTTTGGAGCGGCCTTTGGCCCTGCAATATTATTCACTCTATTCTGGAGAAAAACAACAGGTATGGCGGCATTCGCAGGAGTAGCAATAGGTGCTATAACAGTTATCGTATGGCCAATATTATTTGGTGATACTATATACGAAATCATTCCTGGTTTTATACTCAGTTCTTTAGCAATATACTTAGTATCTAACTTCGGTAAACAAGCATCTACAGAGATGATAGAGAAGTTTGACAAAGCAGACGCTATCTACCACAAAGAAAAATAATCTGATATACTAGACTCTTTAAATACTAAAAAACTCTAGATACACTACTCTCTTAAGTGAGTTCGTGTATCTAGAGTTTTTTTATGCTATAGTTTCATCTAGAATAGTTAGAGTGAAAATTTATTGTAAAGGAAGTTGTAATCTAATAACTTTGTATCTCATTAAAACCAAAGTCCGTGCCTAGATTTAATTCACACCCTATATATAACACACAATTTATTCTAGTTTGTTTAAGTTCATTATTATTCTCTGCTAGTTTTAATATGCTTATACCTGAGTTACCAGATTACTTATCTAGTCTAGGAGGAGCAGAATATAAGGGGTTAATTATAGGTCTATTTACTATCACAGCAGGAATATCACGTCCTTTCAGTGGGAAATTAACAGACAAGATAGGGCGCGTGCCTATTATGGCTATAGGGTCTATCGTGTGTTTCGTATGTAGTCTACTTTATCCAATCCTAACCTCTGTATCTGGTTTCTTATTTTTAAGATTACTCCACGGTTTTTCAACAGGTTTTAAACCTACAGCTACAGCTGCTTATGTAGCGGATATAGTCCCTAAGGAAAGATGGGGAGAAGCATTAGGCCTACATGGAATAAGTTTCAGTACAGGTATGGCTATAGGTCCTGCCATCGGTAGTACAATCAAGATGTACACTTCTATAGACTTCTTATTCTACACTTCATCTGCCTTCGCATTACTATCTATAGTAATCTTAATGAATATGAAAGAGACCTTAAAAGTGAAAGAAAAGTTCTCCTTTAAACTACTTAAAATATCAGGTAAAGATATATTCGACCTTGGCGTATTCCCAGCAGCCTTTGTTACATTTATGTCATATATAGCCTACGGGGTGATACTAACATTGATTCCCGACTGGACTAGTTATTTAGGCTTAGAGAACAAAGGTATATTCTTTATGATCTTTACCATCTCATCACTATTAGTAAGATTTGTCGCTGGGAAAGTTTCAGATAAATATGGTCGTGTCCTTATTATTAATATCGGATTAGTATTACTAGTCATTTCCCTTATAATCATTGGTTTTTACGAATCTGTAAACGGATTATATCTAGGAGCATTTGTCTATGGTATCTCACTAGGTATCCTATCTCCAGCACTTAATGCATGGACGATAGACTTCAGTCAACCTGATCAACGAGGACGTGCTGTCTCTACGATGTACATCGCTCTAGAAGCTGGTGTAGGTGGAGGAGCATTTTTAGCAGGTTGGTATTATAAAGACAATCTAGCACATATCCCTACGATTATGTATGCAAGTGCAGTAGTGATTATCCTAAGCTTAATCTATATGATGTTTAGAAAACAACTTTCTTTCAACCCTGATTAAGCGAACTGTTTAGTGCTACACCACTTTAGGTAGCTAATAATAATTTGAGTTGGTGCTGTAGTTCAGAGATAACTTCCTGTTCAAACCATTGATTCTTGGCTTACCAGATATTATTTCTAGGAGATGGATGGGGCAATGGAAAATAAGTAGGTAAGCACTAGTGAAAGGCATGTACATTCTCTGTTAACGATTTACTAGGTTTTAGATAATAATCTTGTGCATACTTCCCTATTAACAGAATAAGTTTAGCGTTAGTTAACTGTTCTAGCAACTGTGAATGCCAAGTATCGCCATGCTAATAATCGGTTTCTCTGTAATAACAATATTTGTATCACTACTTTTAAAACCTAAAAAGAGTACTTTATAGGTTCTATAAAGTACTCTTTTAGCTAACTTTTCTTTACATATCCCATTGCTCTCGAAGCTGGCCATACATCATTAAAACCAAATTGTTCATATAACTTATATGCTTCTCCATCGGCAATGAGGTTAACATAACACGATTCAGGCAAATTGTCATTTATAAATAAGGTTAATTCTGTCATAATTAGCTTACCTAGTCCAAGTCCTTGATATTCTGGCAATACACAAATATCTACTACTTGACAGTGACATCCTCCATCACCTACTAATCTCCCCATACCAATAAACTTATTATCATTCTCTGTATCATAGATAGAGATACAACAAAGTGAATTTGCTAATCCTATGACTGCCGCCATCACTCTCTTCTCAGATAACCCACAACTGATGCGCATCTGTATATAATCATCTGGTTCTATTAAATCGTAAGAAACTTTATATCTCATAAATTACTATTGCTTATAATGGTGAATAAGAACAAATATATTATGGCTTGATTTGTTAACCAAACTCTTCATATAATATGTGATAAATTGTAGTAGTACAGTGACAGCCTTCACCTAAGCCATGCTGAATAGCAAGCATAAAAAAAGACAGTTTCAAAGAAACTGCCTTCTATTTAATTATTTATCGTCTGATTGACTATCTTTTTGCTCTTTTGTAAGAAGGCTTAACTCTACTTGTTCTACTGAATTTCGATACATCTTAAGTATCTTCCCTTCATAATCATCGAGTCTTATAACATCTCCTACTTTAAACTCGTCATTAGCACATTCTTCACTAATTAACCCTGCTAAGGTATCATAGTGTTCACTCTCTTCAAACTTAATAGGTAATAATCTATTGATATCTGAAAGATTATAATGTGCACTCACAACATACTTACCTTCTCCAATATTTACGACTACAGGTTCTTCATTATCATACTCATCTTGAATCTCACCGACAAGCTCTTCTAATATATCTTCCATTGTCACAATTCCTGTAAACTCACCCACTTCATTCGTAGCTATTGCCATCTGTAAGTGTTTTGCTTGAAACTGCTTTAATACATTCTTAATAAGTGTATTCTCCGAAATATAGATTGGTTCACGTAACAATGACGCTAAAGAAGTATTCACTTTATCTTGAATCATTGCTTTCATCAAGTCCTTAGTATAGATTACTCCTTTTATATTATCTAAGTTATCCTCATATACCGGAAAACGTGAGTACCCTTCACTAATAGCATAATCAATTGCCTCTAATACACTTGTATTTATTTCTATTGCAGAGACATTCTTACGCAAGCTTTGAATATTATTTACACGTCTATCGTCAAAGTCAAATACATTTTGGATTAATACTCGTTCAGTCTCTTCTATCGCTCCACCTTCTTGACTTTCAGTAATAATCATTTTTAATTCTTCTTCTGTATGAATATCTGCTCCATGTATAGGACTTATACCCATTAAACGCAATATACCATTTGCTAAACCATTCATTAACCAAATAATAGGTCTAAATACGAAGTAGAATATACGCAGCGGCCAAGCTACTGTGAAAGTTGTCTTCGTTGGAAAGTGAATTGCAAGTGATTTAGGTGCTAATTCACCAAACACAATATGTAAAATTGTAATAATAGCGAACGCTAATGGGAAAGAAACATTTTTTGCAACTGCATACCATTCTGGTCCTGAAAAACCAAAAAACTCAAATAAATACATAATCACTGGAGTCAATGAGCTTTCTCCAACCCATCCTAAGCCAAGTGAAGCTAGCGTAATCCCCAATTGTGTTGCAGCTAAATATGCATCTAAGTTACCTACGATACCTTTAGCAATACCTGCTACTTTTGAATTTAATTCTTGATGTACTTCAATCTGAGAAGTACGAACCTTTACGATTGCAAACTCTGCTGCAACGAAAAATCCGTTTAACAAGACTAAAAATAATGTAAGTAATAATTTACCTACTGAAATTTCTTCGTGTACAATGTTAGAACTAGCTAACATTGTAATGATCTGGGCGTATGTATCCATTTTATGAATTAAAAAAGCCAATGTTAAATCTTTTTAATGGCTTAAGATTTATATCATTGCGACATAAATCAAGTATCAAAATTAACAATTAAATCAATACAGCAGATATCAATGTTTATTAATTTTTAAAAATTATTGGTATGTATACAATTATAATGACCATACTGTCATTTTATTAATACAAAATGAAACACAATTAATATGATTATACACAATAAGCAACTAAAACATCATAAATGTCTCAAAAATATTCAACTAAGAATAAATTACTTAAGGACTGAACTTAAAAGATAGTCTACCTATTAATTTTAGCAAATCAATAGTACACACCCCCCTTTTAGCACTAAAAAACAGTCAATCAAATGCTAATTGTATATATGCAAAGCAGATTTTATAGTAGTAACAATAGTTATAAATTTAACCCAGAATACACGATAGACAGATAATTACACGAAAATAGTTCTATAAAATAGAATTGTTTTGTAGTATTTAACTAAGGCGTATTCTGGATTTATGACAAACTATTTTACATAGAATCTTTATCGAAGTGGAATGGCAAGATATTTACCAATGATGGCGAATAACATACTTTTCCTTCAGCCCCCATAAAATACATCTCGATTGGAGTATCCTGTTTTACTTCGTACTCTAGGATACTTTGTCTACAAGCTCCACAAGGAGGTATTGGACCATTAGTTACTTTTAAGTCAGAAGATGCAGTGATTGCCATCTTTACTATTTTCTTGCCTGGATAGTTTGCTCCAACATAGAATATCGCTGTACGCTCTGCACATAGACCTGATGGAAAAGCCGCATTTTCTTGATTAGACCCTACTACTACAGTACCGTCTTCTAACAAAATAGCAGCGCCTACTCTAAACTTAGAATATGGTGCATAAGCATTCTTACGAACCTCTATTGCTCTATTCATTAATTCTTGATCAGCTACTGCCAACTCTGCTAAAGAGCCATATTCTAAAAACGTTGTAACAATTTCAATTTTTTTCATAATCCTTGACTATTAGAGATAAAAAATCCAAACGCATCTTTTGGGGGACGGTTTGGACTCTTATACAAATATACTATTTTTTTTTATCTGATATATGTAATAGACATATAAACGATAAGTAATTATACTAAATAGATCATAATTAGTGATTCACACATACTTATAGTATGGTTTTAGTGCTAATGAAAGAATTATGAAGTAAATTGCTTATAGTATTTGACTAAAACATATTTGGTTTTTAACCTCTTGAATATGTTTTTCTACCTAAATCAAATGTTAGAGAAAATCTTAGGGTATTCTCCATTGGGTTGTTAATTTTCGATGTTGAGAATAAGTATGATAGATCTATTGTCATCATACTATATCTAAATCCTGCTCCTAAAGTAGCATATTGTCTAGCTCCTTTTTCTGGACTTTCGTGAAAATATCCTGTTCTAAAAGCAAACTTATTATCATACCAATATTCAGCCCCTAAAGACCAAGCTATTTCTTTCATTTCTTCACTTAATCCGCCAGGTGCATCACCAAATGACTTAAACACACCTTTAAACCAGCTCATATCATTATACTTAATCATTTCCTCTGAGTCTGTTCTATCTAATGGAGGTGTTGGTACTAACAACTTACTTACCTCAGCCCCTACAGTCAGTGTATTCTGTCTGTCTATGATAAAATCAAAACTTCCACCTAATCTTAAATTAGTAGGTAAAAAAGAACCAAATTGTTCATCTTCATACTTAATCTTAGGCCCTAAATTTTGAATATTAAATCCCGCTCTCCATCTACCATCAAAACTATAAAAGTTAATTAAATCTGATTCGTAAAACCCTGCAATATCTACGGCTACTTGACTAGCCATTGTATTAGACCCATCCGTTTCAGGCATTCTAAGATTTGAATTTATAAAACGACCTGTAACAGCCATACCAAAACGATCACTTAATTTCAATGAATAAGACACATCAATAGCAAACTCATTAGGCTTTTTTACAGAGGCTGGACCGTTATAACTATCTCTAAACTCCATCTCTCCCATTCCGAAATAACGCAATCCTACACCTATAGCACTACGCTCATTAAATTTATTATAGTATGTTAATTGTCCTAATGACATATCACTACTCACTTTAGACATATACGGACTATAATTTAACGAGAAACCTTGTGATTGTGTAGCAAAAGCATACTTTGCAGCATTGTGTTGTTGAGAAAACACATCTGTAGAAGTACCTACTCCCATATCTCCCATACCCGAAGACCTAGCGTCCCCAGCGATCATTAGGAACGGAACTCCTGTAGTTATAGGTCTAACTATATCTTGAGCATAAATGCTATGTCCCGCTAATACAGTAAGAAATAAGGCTGTAACTTTTTTCATCTTGATTTTTTTAAGATTCACAAATATAAACTTTTTAACATTTCTAAAGACTAGCATTAGAATTAATAATACTTCCAAATAGTCATAATAGAACTATTTCCTTTATTAAGATCAGTCCTAATACATATTAGCCTGAAAAGCGCAATAAATATATTTAATAACATCCTACTTATATATTGTAAATTTAATAATTTAATCCACAGCGACAATTCAATAATCATACTACAAATCAAACAAAATACAATTTGAATTACACTATATAAATATTTCTAACAAGTAACAACAACACTCATTTTACTAATAAATCTCCTTATAGGGTCCATCTTCTTTACAAACAACCTAATTTTAAACTAAGGAAGTTTATATTCACACAGAACGACTTACTAAACATACCATAGAGCTCCTATTACTTAGTTACTATGTAAAACGCACAAATAGTCCTGTTTCTTATTTTTTTATTAAAATAATCTGCCATACATTTGAGTAAATCCCTTTACATTTGCATTGCGTAAAAAAGAGAATTATAGAATACAATTATTTTTGACCAAACAATACAAAATACTTTTAGACGTTATAAAGGTAATTGCTTATTAAAAAATAAAAAAAAACTGATACTTTTTCAATAAAATGAAAGTATTCACATTGCTAATTAAACGTTAATTATTAAATTGCGTACAATTTTATATCCATTTATAACGAGATGAAGATTAAAAAGCTTTTAAACTTTCGATTACTTGCAGGTATTTTAGTTGCTGCTAGTATAACGAGTTGCGGAAAATCAAACAGTAACGTTTCAACGGCTACAGGTTGGAAAATCAATGATAGCAAAGGTGGTTTCCAATACAATACCAAATATGAACAACGCACTCCCCAAGGAATGGTTCCTGTAGAGGGTGGTACATTTACTATGGGACGTGTTCAAGAGGATATTCTTTCTGATTGGAACAACAATCCAAAAGAAATGTATGTTCAATCGTTTTATATGGATGAATCTGAAACTACTAATATCATGTACAACGAGTACTTATATTGGCTGCGTACTGTTTACCCACAAAACAACGAATTATATCAAGAAATCTATACAAGTGCTATTCCTGACACTACTGTTTGGAGAGGTCCATCTGGATTCAATGAATCACTTATCACTAGCTACTTAAGACACCCTGCTTATGCTAACTACCCTGTAGTCGGTGTAACTTGGTTACAAGCAAATGACTATGCTAAATGGCGAACTGATCGTGTAAACGAATTAGCGCTTGAGAAAGCAGGTTATTTAAAGAAAGATGCTAAGATTCTTGATGCAGAGTCTGATGCACACTTTAGCACAGATACGTATTTAATCTCTCCTGAATCAGTATATGGTGGTAATGGAGATATCGCTTATAAAGGAAAAGGAAATAAAGCAAAAGAAGGTGATCGCAACTTGTATGCAACACAAAACTCTGGTTTATTTACTTCTCAATTCAGATTACCTACTGAGGCAGAATGGGAATATGCTGCTATCGGTCTAGTTGGTAATCGTGAATACAACAATTATAAAGGGCGTAAAACATACCCTTGGGATAAAGGTGGTAAACGCAAAAAAGGCAGACCAATCGTACAAAACACTAAATATGCTAACTATAAGCAAGGACGTGGTGACTATGGAGGTATCGCTGGATGGTCTACAGATAATGGAGACATCACTAATGCTGTAAAATCATACCCTCCTAATGATTTTGGATTATATGATATGTCTGGTAACGTAGCAGAATGGGTAGCGGATGTTTATGATCCTAATACTGATCAAAACGATACTGACTTCAACTTCTATAAAGGAAATGTATATTACAAAAACAAAATAGGTGCTGATGGTAAGATTGAAATCACTACAAATGAATCTATTAAATTTGATACATTAAGTACTGGTAAATTAAGAATACGCAATTTACCTGGACAAGTTGCTCAAGAAATGTTAGATCCTTCTGTATTTGATGATAATCTTCAGAATGGTCTTGGTGGTAAGATAAAAGGAGAAGCTCCTAAAGCACTGAGAAAAGCTACACTTTATGATGAAAAATCTCGTGTTATCAAAGGTGGTTCTTGGAAAGATAGAGCATATTGGTTAGATCCTGCTACTAGAAGATACTTCCCAGAAGATCAAGCTACAGATTACATAGGATTCAGATTAGCGATGACTAAAGTAGGTCCTAAATCAGACAAACGCAAAACAAAGAATTAACATATTTTAGAATATTCTTTTTCAAAAGCCCTAATCTCATTAGGGCTTTTTTTTATACTTTTGAACTATGGATATTACAGAACTTTACCAATGTTTTTTACAGTGTGATGGTGTGTCTACGGATACTAGAAACATACTTCCTAACTCTCTTTTTTTCGCTTTAAAAGGAGATAATTTTGACGCTAATGAATTTGCTCAAGACGCCTTAAATAAAGGTGCTGCTTATGTAATAATGGACAACAAAAAGTTGGTAACTGATCCAACCAAGATGTTATATGTTCAAGATGCATTAGGCGCTTTACAGCAACTGGCTAAACACCATAGAAGGCAATTAGGCTTACCTATTATAGCACTTACAGGTAGTAATGGAAAAACTACATCAAAAGAACTTATCGCTACAGTACTTAGTAAAAAGTACAAGATAACAGCTACCAAAGGAAATCTAAACAATCATATCGGTGTTCCTTTAACCTTATTATCTATCACTGAGGATACAGACTTAGGAATTATAGAAATGGGTGCTAATCACAAACAAGAAATAGCAATGTTATGTGAATTAGCAGATCCTGACTTTGGATACATCACAAACTTTGGAAAAGCACACTTAGATGGCTTTGGAGGTTTTGAGGGCGTTATCAAGGCTAAAAGTGAATTATATGACTACCTTGAAGACAACCATAAAACAGCCTTTGTCAATATAGATGACCCTAGACAGGATGCTAAAACTATTACTTTTAGTCGCTTTACTTTTGGTAATGACGAGTCAGCAGATATAGTAATCGATAAATTAGAAGCACAGCCTAATGCTACTGTTTACTATAAAGGAGAGATTATTAACTCTAACCTTACAGGTATTTATAATGCAACTAATATAGCAGCTGCTCTAACGATAGGACAATTCTTTAATGTTGATTTTACAGATATTAAACAGGCTATAGCAGAGTATATCCCTACCAACAATAGATCTCAATGGATTACTAAAGGGGAATCTATGATACTATTAGATGCATATAATGCTAACCCTAGTAGTATGGATGCAGTACTTACTAACTTTGATCATTTAAAAGATGACAGAGATAAAGTATTTATCTTAGGTGATATGTTAGAACTAGGAAAAGAAGGGTTAAAAGAACATAAAGATATCATAACTCGATTGGCTGAAGTAAACAATAAGACTGCTTACTTTATCGGCAAAGAATTTTCTAAGGCTTCTATCAATAATAAACACGAAAACATCTATCACTTCGATACTTTCGAGTTATTCAAGCAACATATTGAAGAAGTATCTAATACAGTATTTCAAAACAAACTAATTCTAATCAAGGGATCTAGAGGCATCGCACTAGAGAGAGCATTAGATTTAATATAACATCTAACTAAAAAAGAGCTTAACGATCTAATCATTAAGCTCTTTTTTTATCTAATTCTACTCTTCCTTCTTCGTTAGTTCTAATCTAGTGATTAACGGGAAGTGATCTGATTTTCTAAAGTCCGAGTAGGTATTAAATGCCTTCACATGTATACGAGGATCTACGAATACATAATCTATTCGCATAGGATAATAAGAGAAATCATACGTCTTACCAAATCCCGTACCACCTTCTACGAAAGCATCATTTAAATCTCCTCTAATATTGCGATACACATAAGAGTAAGCACTATTATTCATATCACCACAGATAATCTTAGGCATAGAGACATCATTCATATGGGATTGTATCAACTCAGATTGTACTTGCTGCTCTTTAAATGCCTTTGCGATGCGGTTAACAATCATTTTAGACTTAGCCTCATCAATACTCTCATGTATATCCGGGCTAATACTTATCGACTGCAAATGGATACTATAAACTCTAATGGTATCTTGTCCTTTCAAAATATCAGCGAACACCACATTGTTATTTGAGCTAGGTAGCTTTATTTCTCCTTTATCTAATATTCTATACTTCGAATAAATTGCTTGCCCTGTTTTAATCTTGTTTCCATGAGAAGTAACAAACTTGTACGGATATTGACTAAACTTGATATTTGTATTCTTAGAATACTCTTGAAAACACACTACATCTGGATCGTGTAGATCAACGAATTCCTTTATTTTCTCAGGAATATCTTCGTCTGGTATCCAATTAAAAAGGTTAAATAGACGAACATTATAACTCATTAGTGTGAACTCATTATCTCCCACTACTTCTGCCCTACCTGTAAACTTATAAAACTTATTAATGAATGTAATACCTATTAATAACATTAATATAGATAACCATATTTGTTTCTTCACTTGAATTAACCAATAGAACAGGAAGACTAAATTAATAATCAAAAAGAACGGTAATATTAATGTAAATACAGATAGTAGAGGAAATAACTTAGGTGCCAAAAAAGGCAAAAAATAACCTACTAATGACATTACTGCCACTAATATGTTCGCTCCATATACTACTTTATTAAACCACGAAAGGTTCTTCATACTCTATTCTTTTCCAGCCCTAAATAAAAAGTCCTTCTCTTCTTTCGTCAGACTTTCATACCCAGATTTGCTAATTTTATCTAATATACTATCTATTTTCTTTTGTCGTATTTCTCCTTCATTGCCTACCTCTTTCTCCTTATTCACAATATTCTTATTGACATAAACCTTCTTAAACTTAGTTCCTTGACTGCGTTTAAACAGATTGCTTATCTTATCAAATATACTACTTAAATCATATCCTTTCTCTAATAATTTTATATAGAGATATCCCATAGCAGCCCCACCTAGATGAGCTAAGTGTCCTCCTACATTACTTGTATTTAACTGGATAACATCTAGAATAATAATAAAAACCGCAATATGCCACATCTTTACATTCCCTATTAATGCTAATCTAACTTGCATCATAGGAGCGTGTACAGCCATTCCTACTAACGGTGCTATCGTAGCTGCCGAAGCCCCTACTAACACTGTCCCTATTGTCATAAACTGAGACCCTATCACAAAGAATATCCCTCCTAATAAAGCACCGAATATATATAATGTCAAGAATTGCTTCTCACTAAAGAACGTAGAAAACAATCGATTGACAAAGAACAACATAATCATATTAAACAGCAGGTGTATTACACCAGCATGTATAAATGAATAAGTAAGTATTGTCCAAGGTTTAAAAGCTAATATAGACAGATTGCTATTTAATACTAACCAAGATAATACATGTGCACTAAACACTGAAAAAAAAGCGTCTAGTATAAGCACAATTAACCCTATCCCAACATTCCAATAAATGATTTTCTGTGTGATACCTCCAGCTCTATACGAATACTTTAAATCATCTAATAACTTACCCATTATCTATCCCAACGATTGCGGTTAAATTGTGTCTTTTTAAAATAAACCATTAACAGGTACCCCATTAGTGCTCCTCCAATATGTGCAAAGTGAGCAATACCTCCTCCTCCACCGAATAAACTAAAGCTACCTACCACTCCTCCATATAAATCAAGAAGTAGTATACCAGGTACGAAATACTTCGCTTTTACAGGTACAGGAATGAACATCATCATCAACTCTGCATTAGGAAACATAAACGCAAATGCTACTAATAATCCATAGATAGCACCTGATGCTCCTACTACTGGTGTATTATAGGCTGACAAAAAATTATTTAATTCTCCTGCCCCTAATACATTATTCCATCTCATATCATACTTCCCTTCCGCTAATAATGACATCACATCAGAAGATGTATACCCATTATCTACTAAAGTTGACACTGCACTATGTACACTATAATAATTTACTCCAGTGTGTAATAACGCTGCTCCAAACCCACATAGCAAATAGAACATTAAGAATTTCTTGCCACCCCAAATAGATTCTAGTGTAGATCCAAAAGAAAATAAAGCAAACATATTAAACAATATGTGCATTAGTCCTCCATGCATAAACATATGCGTCAATGGTTGCCAAGCGTAAAAGCGTGGGTTATCAAAATAATACATTGCAAACAACTCTTGAATAACAGGCATAAATGCACTTGCTCCAAAGAAAATTAAGTTTACTATAATTAAATGTTTTACGGTTTCGGTTATTCTCATTATAATGCGAATTTTTTTTCTATATCTTCTACTCTCATCGTGATAAAAGTAGGTTTCATAAATGGTGATACACTAGGTTCTTTACAAGCAAACAGCGAATTAACGATATTCTCTTGTTCTTCTTCATTCAGCACAGTACCTGTCTTTACAGATAAACTATGTGCTAATGATTTAGCGATGCGGTCACTCTGGCCCATTGCTGTTTTTGGCACACCGTCTTGGAAGTCACTGATTAAGTCTTCTAAGACGATAGACGCTTCACTTTCTGATATATTAACAGGTAGTCCTGAGATTACCACATAATCTTGGGGCATATGCTCAAATCCAAATCCTGTCTGCTGTAACATTGGGTACAACTCTCTAAGTATCTCTACTTCATAAGGAGAATAATACAATGTCAATGGAAATAACAACTGTTGTGATGAAGCAGTGTGATTCTGGATACTCTCCATAAACTTCTCATACAGTATACGCTGATGTGCTCTCCCTTGATCGATGATTACCATTCCTGATTTGATCGGACTTACAATATACTTTCTGTTAATCTGAAAGCGTTTGACTCCTGTTATCTCTCCTTGTTTGTTCTCAAAGAGATTACCAGTTACGAAATCACTCTCTAATTTTATGCCAGAAACATCTAGATCTTCACTTGTCGAACGCAATCCTTCATACAAATTCTCCCACCCTTCGATGTTGCTCTTAGAAGATACTGCTCCTCTAGGAGATGATTTGCTACTTCCGCCAGATGATTTACTCATCTTAGATTCGATTACATCAGTGTTCCTATTCACTTTTGACCCTAAAGTCATTCCATCTGCATAGTCATCACGAGTGATAGTATTTCCCTTGCTCTCTAACACATCACCATAAGATATTCCTTCTTCTACATCAGATGCACTTGTTAAAAATCCTTCTGTATAATCAGAAGAAGAATTCCCCTTACTTTCTAACGCTTCATCAAACGAAATATTCTCTGAGGTATTCCCCTTACTTTCTAACGTCTCCTCAAACGAAATATTCTCCGAAACATTACCTTTACTTTCCAGAACATCGATAAAACGAGTATTCTCTATATCATTTCCGTTATTTGTGATCTTATCCCCAAAAGGATTCATTGTCACATAACTCTCTTTATTTTCTAAGTCATCGATAAAGCGATTATTCTCGATATTACTATCTGTATTCCCAAGAAACATTGCCGCATTATTATCAAACGGATTATATTCGAACTTATCAGTTTGTATAACTAACTCTCTGTGAAACGGATTAAAGTTTCTATCCACTTCTATCGTAGGTGTAGATGCTTCTTTTCCCTCAAAATCATAAGGTGTATCTAAACTAGCATCACGCTGAAAGTCCAAGACTGGCGCTACGTTAAACTGTCCAAGACTATGCTTAATAATCGAGCGTAAAATACTGTATAATGCCTGTTCATCGTCAAACTTCACCTCTGTCTTAGTAGGGTGAATATTTATATCAATACTATCAGGTGGTACATTAAAGTAAATGAAATAGCTAGGGTGAGTCCCTTCTTTTAATAGTCCTTCATACGCTGCCATAATAGCATGGTGTAAATAACCACTCTTCACAAAGCGGTCATTCACAAAGAAAAACTGCTCTCCTCTACTCTTCTTAGCGAACTCTGGCTTCCCTACAAATCCCAATACTTCTACAATCTCCGTATTCTCCTTAATAGGCACCAACTTCTCATTCGTACGCGTACCATAAACATTGACGATACGCTGACGAGAATTACTAGGCAATAGGTTAAATACCTCACTGCCATTGTGTATTAACGAAAAATGTATATTGTGATGCACTAAGACGATTCTTTCGAACTCATCTATAATATTGCGTAGTTCTACGTTATCTGACTTTAAGAAGTTGCGTCTAGCAGGAATATTAAAGAATAAGTTCTTCACAGAGAATGAGGTCCCAGCAGGGGTTACAGCCACCTCTTGACTTATTAATTTAGTTCCTTCTATCACGATATGGGTACCTAATTCCGCATCATGCTGACGAGTTTTTAACTCCACATGAGCAATAGCAGCGATAGACGCTAACGCCTCACCTCTAAACCCTTTAGTACTCAGTGCAAACAAATCCTCTGCCTTTGAGATCTTAGATGTAGCGTGTCTTTCGAACGACATACGCGCATCCACATCACTCATTCCCTTTCCGTTATCTATAACTTGTATTAAGGTTTTACCAGCCTCCTTCAAAATCAGTTTTATCTCCGTAGCTCCAGCATCGACAGAGTTCTCTATCAATTCCTTAACCACAGATGCTGGCCTCTGAACTACTTCTCCAGCGGCTATCTGATTCGCTACGTGATCCGGTAGTAAACGAATAATATCTGACATCTATTTGCTCCTATATTTTTTATCTAATTCTTTAGACGAATTCTACTTAAACGACAAATTTAAAGAATTAATAACTCCTTTACTATTTCGAAGTTGTAATTTATTTCTAAATTATAAGTTCTACCTTCTACCACCTTACTTTACAATGGCATGACTAAAGTCTACCACACAATAACGATGTCTTATTCTGTCAAAAAACGCTATAACAATTCGTCATTTTTTACTTTTACAAAACTATATCTATCCAATTAATTAACCTTCCAACTGCTCGATAGCTCAACACTTTTGTAAAGTTCATTTCCATAATTCTACCCTGTAGCCACGATTTTTGCGCTGTCGCAGGACAGAGCGTTAAGAAAACATCTAGTAGATGTTTTTAGTGAATAGGATAGGCTGCGTGATGGAATAAGTCCGTGACGTATATCCTCCCCCTCAATTCTCCAGTTATTTAATTCCAGTACTCAGCTAGTCGTAGATTACGTATCAATACGAGAACCATTGCTCGACTAATCTTTCTGAGAGCGACTATCTACGGCGAATACTCGAGCAACTGTCGAGCAACTCGCTATCAGTACTGACTCCCATTAGGATTGAGAGAGGTAGTAGAAATAGTCCACATTAATCAAAAACACATTAACTATATAAAATACAGCCACTTAAGTATTTTTGATGTTTAAAAAAAACATATGCCGTTTTTTGATAATTATACTATTTGGGGTTATAATAGAATGGTTAGACAAAAAAAAGGAGAGATATAATGGGTATTTTAAAGCTAAATAGAGCTATAATGAGGAGAAAACAAAAAAAGTTATATGTGTTTTTTAGATTCTATAGAATGGGAACTCGTAGAGAGATTAGCTCTAAAGTAGAATGGAAAAGAATCATAAGTTAGAAGTGTTCTCAGGGATAACATACTAGTAAATAATACGCACAAAAAAAGAGGACTATCCATTAAGGAAGTCCTCTTTATATATTTTGAAGCAGCGTAGTGTTACGCCATTCTATTTAATTCGATCATTTTTAAAGCTGCGATAGCCGCTTCAGTACCTTTGTTTCCATGTTCTCCTCCACTGCGTGCGATAGACTGCTCGATGTGGTTATCTGTTAATAAACAGAAGATAACAGGGATGTCAGATATTAGGTTAAGATCTTTGATACCTTGTGTAACTCCTTCACATACGAAGTCGAAGTGCATAGTCTCACCCTTGATTACGCAACCTACTACGATCACAGCATCTAAAGTTTCGTCTACTTCTATCATTTTCTTCGCACCGAAGATAAGCTCAAAGCTACCTGGTACATTCCATCTCACTACGTTCTCAGCTAATAATCCACAGTCTATTAGCGCTGCCTCTGCACCAGAGTACAGTCCATTAGTGATTTGGTCGTTCCATTCTGATACTACGATACCTACTCTAAAGTCTTTCCCATTAGGAAGTTTAGATTTATCGTATTCAGATAAGTTCTTATTTGCTGTTGCCATAATTACTGTGCTAATCCTATCATTGCATCTACATTTCTGTATTCTGCAGAACCTTGATAGTTATTTTTGATTTCACTAAAGTTCTTAAGAGCTTCCTCTTTCTTACCTAACTCTAATGCTACTAATCCAGCTTTATATAAAAATCTAGGAGTAGTAAAGTCATTATTTTGCTTTGCAGCAGCTTTTTGGTAATACTCTAATGCTTGTTCATTTTGTTTTAATTCTGAGAAAGCATCCCCAATAGCTCCTAAAGCTAATGGTGCTAAAACAGCATCATTACTTTTGAATTTCTCAAGTTCTTTAATAGCTTCTGGAAATTTACTCATATTTAAATATGCAGTCCCTGCATAATAATGAGCCAAATTAGCTGATTGAGTTCCGCTATAATTTTCTATAATTCCTAAGAAACCTAATTTTCCTTCACCACCATTAAGTGCTAGATTAAAAAGAGAATCCTTAGCAGTTACATTCATTAAAGCCTCATTATAATAGCTCTGTGCTTGAAACATTTCGTTTGCAGCATCACCATTCTTTGGTTCAACAATAAATTTGTCATAACCAACATATCCTAAAGTTGCAATCGCTACAGCACCTACTAAACCAAAAATAATCTTTTGATTACGCACTACCCAGCTCTCCATCTTGTTAGCACCTTGGTCTAATGAATTGAATACCTCAGCTGTTTTACTATTAGATGCATCAATATTATTATATTGATCAAACTCAGTATCTACCTCTTCTTGTTCCGGTTTAGGGGCTTTATAACCTCTTTTATTATAAGTTGCCATTTAGTCAAAAGTTTAATGAGTCGCAAAAATAGGATTTTTATTGTAATATAAAAGTGCTTTCTATCTATATTTTTGATAATTTGCACCGAAATTTCACAAAGCACTCTCTAAAACGTTAAAATAACTGGTAACAACGTGTATTTAAAAAAATTAAACATATTAAATTTCAAGAATATTAGTGACAATTCATTCACTTTTAACCAAAAAATAAACTGTTTTATCGGACTAAACGGTGTGGGTAAAACGAACATCCTTGATGCTATATATTATATGGCGTATGGCAAGAGTTACTTCAACCCTGTAGCGGTGCAAAACATCAAACACGAGGAGGATTTCTTTGTTATAGATGGGACTTTTGTTAGAGATGAGAAGGATGAGCATATCGTGTGTAGTCTTAAGAAAGGGCAGAAAAAAATATTAAAGAGAAATAATAAAAACTACGAGAGATTCTCTGATCACTTCGGATTTATCCCTTTAGTAATTATATCTCCTTCTGACAGTGACCTAATCACTGAAGGAAGTGAGACACGTCGTAAGTTTATAGATAGTGTTATCTCTCAGATGGATGGTAACTATCTACAGTTATTGATTCAATATCAAAAATTGATTAGTCAGCGAAATGCCTTACTAAAGGGTTTTGCACAAAACCAATATTTTGATGGAGAGACTTTAGCTGTATACAATGAGCAAATAGCAGAATTAGCACAACCTATTTATGAGAAGAGAAAGAGTTTTATAGAAGAGTTCACTCCTATATTCTCTCATTATCACGATCTTATTACAGATAAGAAAGATGATGTCTCTCTTAAATATGAAACTCAATTAGAAGAGAAGTCTATGCTAGAACTCTTTAGTGAAAATATAGCAAAAGATCGAATGCTACAATACACTTCAGTAGGTGTGCACAAGGATGATTTGGCGTTCGAGTTAAAAGAACACCCTATTAAGAAGTTTGGTTCACAGGGACAACAGAAATCGTTCTTGATTGCGTTAAAACTAGCACAGTTTGACTTTTTAAAATCACAACGTGGAGTAGCTCCTATCTTACTGTTCGATGATATCTTTGACAAATTAGATGAAAATAGAGTGAGAAAGATTCTAGAGTTAGTCAATTTAGATACCTTTGGACAATTATTCATTTCGGACACCCACGCAGATAGAACAGAAAGTCTATTAAATAGCATACACCAGGACTACGAAATATATAAGATTCAACAAAACGAAGAATAATCTAACACCCTTTCAATACAATGAATATCCACGAGAACGTATCGCTTAAGCCATATAACACATTCGGTCTAGATGTACAGGCTAAATACTTTATCGAAATCAAAAACCTCAACGATCTAAAGGAAATAGTAAAAGCAAATAAAAGCGATAAACTATTCATCTTAGGTGGTGGAAGTAATATGCTGTTGACACAAGATATCAATAAGATAGTCGTGAAGCTAGATCTACAAGGCATCTCTGTGGTAGAGGACAGTGATAACTATGTATTAGTAGAGGCTCAAGCTGGAGAGAATTGGCATGAATTTGTACTGTGGTGTATAGACCATAACTATGGAGGTGTAGAGAACTTATCTCTAATCCCTGGTAATGTGGGGACGACTCCTATCCAAAATATAGGTGCATACGGAGTGGAGATTAAAGATGTAATGCATAGCTGTAAAGCACTAAATGTAAAAACGCTAGAAATAGTAGAGTTTACTAATGCTCAGTGCGAGTTCGGATACAGAGAGAGTATCTTTAAAAATGAACTTAAAGATCAGTATATCATTATCTCAACTACCTATAAATTAACCAAAGAAAATCACACTTTAAAGTTAGAATACGGTGCTATTAAAGGAGAATTAGAGGCTAATAATATTACTTCTCCTACGATTAAAGACATCAGTGATGCTGTAATAGCAATCCGCGAAAGTAAACTACCGAATCCAAAAGAAATCGGTAACAGTGGTAGCTTCTTTAAAAATCCTATTGTAGATAAAGAGACATTCTTAAGACTACAAAATGGATACCCAACGATGCCACATTATATCGTAAGTGAAAATGAGGTAAAGATACCTGCAGGTTGGCTAATAGAGACTAGTGGGTTTAAAGGATATAGACTAGGTGATGCAGGAGTACATACTCAGCAGGCATTAGTACTAGTAAACTACGGCAAGGCAGAGGGAATACAAATCAAAAAACTATCAGAAACCAT
>JBOFGJ010000592.1:0-1285 GCA_051649065.1 Flavobacterium sp.
ACACGGCACTGCGCCATTTACACAGATTAAAACGGAAGACTATATTCCTGCTTTTCAAAAAGCAATACAAGACACAAAAAATGAAATAGAAGCTATTACTTCTAATACTGATATACCTACATTCGAAAATACTTTAGAAGCTCTTGCTTATTCAGGTATGGAATTAGACGTGTTGTCTAATATATTCTTTAACCTTAACTCTGCAGAGACTAATGACGAGATGCAAAAAATAGCACAGGAAGTAGCTCCTATGTTATCTGCATTGAGCAATGATATTTCCTTAAACGAAGAATTGTTTAAACGCGTTAAAGCTGTATACGAACAAAAAGACAGCCTAAACCTTACTACAGAACAAGAAACACTATTGACAAAAAACTATAAAAGCTTTGTGAGAAATGGTGCTTTACTATCTGAAGACAAGAAAGAACGCTTAAGAGCTATTGATGCGGAACTATCTACTACTGCTTTGAAGTTTGGAGAGAATGTATTAGCAGAAACTCATAAATACCAATTACACATCACTTCTGAAAAAGACTTAGCAGGATTGCCAGAAGGGGCTGTCGAAGAGGCTAAAGCGTTAGCTGAACAAGAAGCAAAAGAGGGTTGGATATTCACATTAGATTACCCAAGCTATATTCCTTTTATGACGTATGCGGATAATCGTGAGTTGCGTAAAGAAATGGCTATTGCAGGAGGTAAAAAAGCATTCCAAGACAATGAGCACAACAATGAAGCTAATGTTTTAAACATAGTAAACTTACGCCATGAGAGAGCTAATCTATTAGGGTATGCTACACATGCTCACTTTGTATTGGAAGAGCGTATGGCACAAAGTCCTGATAAAGTAAACGCTTTCTTAGAAGAGTTATTAGCAAAGGCTAAGCCTGCAGCAGATAAAGAGTTCGCAGAGTTAACTGCTTTTGCTAAGAAAACAGATAATATAGATCAGTTAGAAAAATGGGATGGCTCTTACTACTCTGAGAAGTTAAAACAAGAGCGTTTTAGCTTAGACGACGAGCTATTAAAACCATACTTCCAATTAGAGAATGTATTAGATGGTGCTTACCAAGTAGCTAATAAGCTATATGGATTAGTATTCACTGAAGTACACAATATAGAAAAGTATCACGCTGATGTACGTACGTTTGAAGTAACGAATGAAGCTGGTGAGTTTATCGCTGTGTTCTACACTGACTTCTTCCCTCGTAAAGGAAAGAGAAATGGTGCTTGGATGACTTCATTCAAAAACCAATATATCAAAGATGGAATAAACGAGAGACCACAT
>JBOFGJ010000593.1:0-4629 GCA_051649065.1 Flavobacterium sp.
ATAAGAAGTAACATGCTAACAGAATTACTACAAAAAAAGCATAATAGATTAGACTTTGACTGTGGTAAAGAGTTACTAAACAACTATCTTAAAAATCAAGCTAGACAAGATCAAACGCGTAATTTAGCAAGTTGCTTTGTATTATTAGATGATGATGCTATTCAAATCAAAGGTTACTATACTTTATCCAATACTAGCATTCCTCTAGAATCATTACCCGATTCTTTAAAAAAGAAACTTCCTAGCAGTTACCAAAGCATACCTACTACACTAATGGGAAGATTTGCTATTAGTAATTCTTATCAAAAAAAAGGCTTAGGTAAATTATTACTAGTTGATGCATTGATAAGATGCTATGAATACAGTAGTCATATAGGCTCCTTTGGTGTTGTTGTAGACCCAATAGATATAGAAGCAGAGAGATTTTATTCCCACTATAAGTTTATTAAACTCCCTGATAGTGGAAAAATGTTTATCACAATGAAAACACTTGAAATACTATTTAAATAGAATTAAACTCAGAATCAGCGTTAGCCAAATACGAAAAAGTATTTCTATCGCTTAATCTGGGTTAAACTGATTTTAGGACAGAGCATAAAAAAGACGATTCTTACGAATCGCCTTTTTTGTTATACTACTACTTATTATATAAAATACGCTGCTACTACACCTAGGATAATAGCGATTAGTTTATTGATATTAAATGAATGTCCTTCATTACTCTCAAAGATAATCGTCGATGAGATATGAAATAGAATACCTACTACGATGGCTGATATCTCTGCGTAATACTGAGTCAAGAACTCCACATTACTAGAGACTAATGTTCCTATTGGTGTCATTAGTGAAAAGATAATCATAAACATAAATACTACTTTCTTATTCATATTTGCATTGATAAAGAAAGCGGTAAGAATCACAGCTATAGGCAGATGATGTATTCCTATTCCCCAGGCTAATTCCTCATGTTGGCTCACTGGCATTCCTTCAAATAATGCGTGAATACACAAACTGATAAATAACAACCAAGGTACTTTATCAAGTTTATCATGAGAGTGTACATGTCCGTGCTCTGCTCCCTTAGAGAAAAACTCTAAGACAATCTGGAACACTATCCCTATCATAATAAAGAAACCTATGTTACCAGAACTATGGTCATGTCCATGATCATGATTATGTCCTACATGCTCAGTGATAGTAGCTGCTTCACTAGCGGCATATACATCAGGCAATAAATGGGTAACCGTCAAAGCAAGTAGAAATGAACCACTAAATGCCATTAATAGTTTAAGGTTTTTCTTGTTTTTAGGTTCTAATATCACTGCTATTAGATATCCTATGATAACGGCTAGTAAAGGAATAATATAAACCATAGGCTTATTTGAATATCATAATTAATCGATCTGATTCTTGTCTGTAAAACTTTCTCAACTTATAATCACCGAAGACATCTAATAAATATATTTCTTTCTCATTCATCATCGCTTCAAAATCTTCTAACCTCAAGGCTTTAACTTTTTCCATATACTCGTGGTGCTCACCATCTGCATCGAAGATAATTTCTTTGATGATAAAACCGTCTTCGTATTTACGTGTAATATTAAACTCAATACCATCTACTGTTTTTACTTCAGAAGGTACTAGATTTGCTATTACTTTATCTACATTCATAAAGTCTATCACGGCTAATCCAAATTCATTTACACTTTTATGGATAGCATCTAAAGTACGCATATTATCTTCTGGATTAGGGAAATACCCAAAACTAGTAAACAAATTAAAGATAGCATCATACTTCTCTGTAGAAGGTTCGCGCATATCTCTAACTTCAAAATGTAATGTATCAGTAGCATACTGACTTGCTTCGGCTATACTATTAGGTGACAAATCTACTCCTGTCACATCATAACCTAATGAATTTAAATATATAGAATGTCTCCCTTTTCCACAAGCTAAATCCAATATTTTAGCTCCCTCATCTAAATTTAAATATTGCGTTAAATTATCAATTAACACTTGTGCTTCACTGTAATCCCTATCTTTGTATAAAGTATGATAATAAGTGGTGTCAAACCACGACTTATACCAGGCTTTGTTCTCTGTTGACATATATTTATTTTAAAACTTCTTTATTAGCCTGCAAATTTACTTTATTTTTGCGGATTAAACATAGCATATATCACAGACATATCAGGATTTTAAATTCGGGTTAAATAGTCTTTTTGTAACGGAGAAAAAGTTGTAACTTAAACGATACTATGTCATATATAAAGTTTTGGTTTATAGTTGAATAGTCAATTATTCCTTATATAATAATAAAGATGGAAAATTTTAAAATGGTTGCGAAGACATTCTTCGGTTTTGAAGAAGTATTAGCAAAAGAATTGCAGTTATTAGGTGCGTCAAGTGTACAAGAAGGTACTAGAATGGTGAGTTTTAAAGGAGATAAAGGTTTTATGTATAAAGCTAATCTAGCCTTGCGCACTGCTTTAAAAATACTTAAACCTATTAAAACTTTTGCAGTCTATAATGAAGGTAATTTATATAAGGGAGTTCAGAGTATTGACTGGAGTGAATATATCACTGCTAATCAATCATTCGTTATAGATGCAACGGTATTCTCGGATAACTTTAATAACTCACAGTTCGTGTCTTTAAAGGCAAAGGATGCTATCGTAGATCAGTTTAGAAGTAAGACTGGTGTACGTCCTAGTATTGATAAAGATTATCCAGATTTGAGAATCAATATTCACTTACAGCAAGACTTGTGTACAGTATCTATTGACTCTTCAGGAGCTTCTCTACACCACCGAGGATATAGAACGGCTACTAACATAGCACCCATTAATGAGGTGTTAGCTGCTGGGATGCTATTAATGTCAGGATGGGATGGTCGTACAGATTTTATTGATCCGATGTGTGGATCTGGTACTATTCTGATAGAAGCTGCTATGATAGCATGTAATATCCCTGCGAATATCAACAGAAAAGAGTTTGCTTTCGAGAGATGGAATGATTGGGATGCAGAACTATTCGATACTATCCAAGAATCACTTTTAAAGAAAGTAAGAGAATTTCACTATACAATCAAAGGATTTGACAAGGCTCCTTCTGCAGTAGCAAAAGCTATTGACAATGCTAGGAATGCTAACTTAGATGAATACATTAGAATAGAAGAGGGTAACTTCTTTGATTCTCAAAAACAGACTGAAGGACCGCTACATATGGTATTTAACCCACCTTATGGAGAACGTCTAGATATTAATTTAGAGCGTTTCTATAGAGAAATCGGTGATACATTAAAACAATCTTATCCAGGTACAGAAGCTTGGTTTATCACTGGTAACGTAGAAGCATTAAAATTCGTAGGACTTAGACCTTCTAGAAAGATCAAGTTATTTAATGGTAAACTAGAGGCTAGATTTGTCAAATACGAATTATACGCAGGAAGTAAAAAAGGAAAATATATGAACCAAAACGACTAGTTATGAGTGTAGGTACTAAAACTATATTATTACAGTTCGCGAGTTTCGCTATACTATTTTTTATATGCAAATTCGCTCTTGCAGCATTCACTGACCTGAGTGGCTTATGGTTGCCTGCTACGAGTGCTGTTGTGGCAACTATCTTAGCTCCTCAGTTTAAAGTATTCAAAACAGATAAAGGTGATAAGATTTGCGTTCGTTGGATATTCTTAAAAGGTGTTAAGGTTTTGAACTAAAAACGAAGCTCTAAGAGAATAATAACAATATTATTCTCTTAGAAAAAACACAAATAAGCAACTATCTATAAAAGATAAAATCAGTGATTAAAAAGACAGTTTTTGACTTTTATTGTAGGGTAAAATAACCTACATTTGTCTATATCCCTTTAAAATTACAAATATTAAAAAGCCAATTGTCATCTCTCGATGTCCAATTGGCTTTTCGTTTATATATCTATCACTTAATCTGAGCTGATCTATTATTACTTTTATCTATTTTAAATGCTCTGAGACGAATCCCATCATACATTTATAGAATGCGATACTGTTCTCTTCTTTTGAGAAGCCGTGTCCCTCGTCATACTTAACCATATAGGGAACTTCAAGTCCTCGTGCACGTAGTGCTTCTACGATTTGGTCTGATTCTGCTATCTTTACTCTAGGGTCATTAGCTCCTTGAACGACAAATAGTGGTTTGTTGATTTTATCTAATTGATACACTGGAGATACCTCTTTAGCAATCTCTCTTTCGTCTTCCTTGTCTAGATCATACCATATCTCTTTCACCATATCTTTATACGGTTTCCAATATTCTGGGAATGATTCAAAGAAAGTAAATATACTCGACACTCCTACATAATCTATACCACAAGTATAAAGTGCTGGTGTCTTCACTAGCCCCATAAGCGTAGCATATCCGCCATGACTAGCTCCATAGATCGCTATCTTAGAAGAATCCACCCATCCTTGCTCGATCACATAGTGGACACCATCTTCTACATCATCCATTACCTTGCGTCCGATTTGCTTAAAACCAGATTTAAAGAACTCCTTGCCATATCCTCCTGAGATACGGAAGTTGACTTGTAAGGTAGCATATCCTCTACTAGCGAATAATTGGGTCTCTGGGTTAAAGCCCCAACTGT
>JBOFGJ010000594.1:0-1104 GCA_051649065.1 Flavobacterium sp.
AAAGATAAAAATGCGATAAAGATCTTTAAAGGAGATTTAAGTTTAGGTTATATTAAAAGAGTTCATAATAGTGTTTTTGTAAAAACTAAGCATCAAATTGATTTAACTGTACAAAGTATAGAAAAGAATGGTATACTAAAAAGAGTATTTGTAGAAGTAGAAATCTTATAAATACAAGCTTATTAATAATTAGTATCATTATACCTACTAATATAGAATAACATAAAACCCCGCCATCCGGGGGGGTTTATTATTTAGTTGCCTTTCATTATGCGAATATTATAATTATCTTGGTATAAAAGTTTAGATATGTCAAGTAATCAACAAGCACAAATAAGGTATCAGGTATTAGATCGTTGTTTCTCTGATTTTAGTAGAAAATATTTTATAGAACATTTGATTCAGGCTTGCGAAGAGGCTACAGAGCGAGAGTATGGTCATACTAATGGCTGTAGTGAACGTCAGATTAGGGATGATATTAAGTTTATGAAAAGAGAAGAGGGGTTTAAGGCTCCTATTCAAAGTTACCATGAGGGTAAACCTGTGTATTATAGATATACAGATGAGCAGTATTCTATTCGTAATCAAGAGTTATCTACCACACAGAAAAAGCAAATATTAGATGCCCTTCATCTATTGTCGGGTATAGAAGGAATGCCAGGGTTAGAATGGGCAAGTACAGCGTTGGTTAAGTTGGGAGAGGGATTTGATATGAATAGACAGGCTAATAAGGTGGTTTCTTTTGAAGAGAATATGTATTTAAAGGGACTTTCTTATTTCGATACCTTGTATCAAGCTATTCTTTCCTATAAGGTTTTGGAGATTACTTATCATCCTTTTCAGTATGATACAGCTCGAGCTGAGTTGATATCGCCTCATTATTTGAAACAGTATAACAACCGTTGGTTTTTGTTTGGTTACAACCATAACGCAGAAAAGATTCAGAACCTTGCATTAGACCGTATAAAAGAGGTTAAAGATAACAGGAAAACATCTTATCAATATGCAGACTTTGATTACGAGGAATATTTCGAGGATATTATAGGTGTTTCTCAGAATGAAAATCAAGAAGTAGAAGAGGTAGTGCTACAAGTTAGGAATGCG
>JBOFGJ010000595.1:0-4754 GCA_051649065.1 Flavobacterium sp.
ATATACTGTTCTTTGTATAAGAAAATGTCATCTTAATGATAGAATTACTTATCTTTCGCTCCAAATCAATTGAAAAGCCTATTTTTACGCTTTTATAAAACCCTAACAATGAAAAAAATATTCTTATTTGCTTTAAGCTTAGCGAGTTTATCTGCTTTTTCTCAAGAAGTGATGACTAAAGAGCTTCTTTGGAAATTAGGTAGAGTAAGTCCGATAGGAGTTACTAAAGATGGTAAAAACCTAATCTTTAAAGTAAGTCACGCTAATATGGCAGAAGATAAGTTTGATTCAAAAACTTATCAAATCCCTGTTACTGGCGGTTCTCCAGTTGAAATTACTGAATACAAACATCTACTAAATGATAAGAATATCTCTCCTGATGGAAAGTTGATTTTATCTGATGAAGCAGTAAAGATTAATAAAGTATTAGGTAAAGATCTTTATCCTACTATGGAAAAATCGAATACTTATGTATTTGACGGTTTAGATTATAGACATTGGGATACTTGGAATGATGGCTCTCATAACCACGTATTCTATGCAAATAAAGATAACAAAGAGTCTAAAGTAGATATTATGGCTAATGAGCCATATGATGCACCTCAAAAACCATTCGGAGGAGACGAAGATTATACTTGGACTCCTGATGGTAAAGGTATCGTATATGTTTCTAAAAAGAAATTTGGTACTGAATACGCTATTAGTACGAATACAGATTTATATCTATACGACTTAGCAACTAAGAAGACTTCTAATTTGACTGAAGAGAATAAAGGGTATGATACACATCCTACTTATTCTCCAGAAGGTCACTTAACTTGGTTGCAAATGAAACGCGACGGATACGAAGCGGATAAAAATGATATCATCGTTGATTATAACGGTATCAAAATGAACCTGACAGGTGGATGGGATGGTACTGTTGATAGTTATAAATGGAGCAAGGATGGTAAGAAGGTTTATTTCATCGCTGCGGTAGGAGGTACTGTTCAGTTATTCGAAGTAAACTTTCCAGGAAGAACGCGTATTGCTATTACTGTTAGACAGATTACGGATGGTAATTTTGACGTGAATAGCATCGTTGATGTTACTGGAGATACAGCTATCGTTACACGTACTGACTTTAACCATGCTTCTGAAGTTTATGCTTATAACATGAGTAAAAAGACTTGGAATCAATTGACTAAAGTGAACAATGATATTTACTCTAAATTAGCATTGAGCAAGAGTGAGAAGAGAATTGTTAAGACTGTTGATGGAAAAGATATGGTTACTTGGGTAGTATATCCACCGAACTTTGACCCAAATAAGAAGTACCCTACTTTATTATATGCACAGGGAGGACCACAGTCTGCATTGTCTCAATTCTATTCTTTCCGTTGGAACTTCCAATTAATGGCTGCTGAAGGATACATCGTTGTCGCACCTAACCGTAGAGGTATGCCAGGTCATGGAGTAGAATGGAATGAAGCAATCTCTAAAGATTGGGCAGGTAAACCAATGCAAGATTACTTAGCTGCTATCGATGATGTAGCGAAAGAAAAATATGTTGATAAAGCGAGATTAGGTGCTGTAGGTGCTAGTTACGGTGGTTACTCAGTATTCTACTTAGCAGGTATTCACGAAAACCGTTTCAAATCGTTTATTTCTCACTGTGGAGTATTTGATCTAGTGAGTATGTATGGAACAACTGAAGAGGTATTCTTCCCTAACTTCGATACAGGTGGAGCATATTGGGAGAAGGATAATAAGGATGCACAAAATGCTATCAAAAACTTTAATCCTATCAACAACGTTGACAAATGGAATACTCCTATCCTAGTTATACAAGGTGGTAAAGACTACCGTGTGCCTATCGGACAAGGACAAGAAGCTTTCCAAGCAGCACAACTTAGAGGTATCAAAAGTAGATTCTTATATTTACCAGAAGAGAATCACTGGGTAGTGAAGCCACAGAATGCACAAGTATGGCAAGGTGAGTTCTTCCGTTGGTTGAAAGAGACACTTTAGTTAATACCTAAATTATAATAATGAGCAGTGTATCCTAATTACAGGATACACTGCTTTTTTTTGACAATATTATTCTGATTGTAAATAGGTTGGAATATTTGATTTTTTACATAAAAGACGTTTTTGATGTGTGTTTTTTGTAAGTAAGTATTTGTAAAGGTTGTCTTTGTGTAATAATGTATTTAGAATTATTAGGTATGTTATTTATGTTAATTTTGTTAAAAAAAATAAATTGCTATGAAAAAGATTATTTACAGTGCTTTAGTTGCACTTGCGTTTGTTGGGGTATCATGTAGTTCAGATGATAATAATAATTCTACTATAACAGAACCAAATAAGGTAATTAAGAATATAGAGAGCATTGATATGGTTCTTTTTTGAAGATGGTGATAAAGAAGAGGAGAAATCGTTTAATATGATGTATACAGCTGACGGTAAATTAAAGTCAATAGAATATACTAATTTGTATGATGATGGAAGAGTGTATGAAAATAGTAAAGGAGAGCTAACACATGATAGTAACAAGAAACTAGAGAAGATTACTACCCCTGATGAAATAATTTTGATCAAGGATTTGTTGGTTTATCAGAATTCAGCATATAAAGTAGGTAAAGTATTGAAATATGATAATAATCAGAATCCAGTAGAAATACTTGTTTATAATAAGAAAAAAGAAGAAGTTATGGTTAAGGTAACTTATGATGATAAACCTTTCTTTGGATTTCATACGTTAAGAGCAGCGGGTATTATTGATGCATTACAAGGTGTTGAGTTAAATCTTGCTAGTCCTAATGTACCAGCTGAGTTAAAATTAGCGAAAGAGCTATTGCCTCATAACAATCCTATCACTTATACTTATACAAATGCTGAAGGTAGAGTGTTGGATAATGTTAAAATAGTTTATTCTTACGATGAAAGTAATTATCCTACTAAAGCTAGTCTTCAGGGAATTAGACAAATATTATTATTTAATTATGTTG
This sequence comes from Flavobacterium sp., assembly GCA_051649065.1. Lineage (GTDB taxonomy): Bacteria > Bacteroidota > Bacteroidia > Flavobacteriales > Flavobacteriaceae > Flavobacterium. The sequence continues at coordinate 2,991 of JBOFGJ010000595.1, forward strand.
GAGGAGAATATGTAAAGGAGTGGACGTCTTATAACTTTGAAGTTATGACTACTTACACTTACAAAAAGTAAAAAGATATCAAAGACTATGTGACTAATAAATACAAAGAATTAAAATAGTATTTAAAAGATATTTATTGAAGAAAAGAGGCTATTTCCTACAATGGGAAATAGCCTCTTTTTAATTGATAAAGCGACATACTGGGGCAAAAGGAGAGATGACGATCATGTGTTTTTTACCTCTATTTTTGTGGTGGTCGGCTTGTGGTCGGCTAGTGATAGGCATTTGATCGGCTTAAAAGTACCAAAAAACAGCCTATCACTAGCCTATCATATACCTATTATATGGTGATCACTTAAATGGTTATTAGATACGAATCTGGGTAAAATGATTTAAAGTGGATGATGAGCATAGCGTTAATAGGATATGAATGAGAATTACCAAAAAATCATTTGGTGTGCCGATTTTGTATGATTATGCTAAAGAAATGTAGTTTTGTGCTAGAAGGCAAGGCTGTTTTAATCCCTTTTTTTATCTTTACGATTCTAACAAACCTAACAATATGTATAAAAATCAATTTAAAGCATGGGTTTTAGCCCTAATGCTATCGACTGGGTATTCTGCAACTTCTTTTGCGCAGGATAATTTAGTTAACTCACTTAAATTAAATGCTAGTGCTAAGAGTAAGGAGCTATATAAGTTCACAGATGTAATTAATATAGAGAATACGTCTATTAAGAATCAAGGGTCATCGGGAACGTGTTGGTCATATTCTGCTAATTCATTTATAGAATCAGAGATGATGCGTATGGGGAAACGCCCTGTTGAGATTTCTCAGATTTACTCTGCGCGTAATGCTTATGTAGAAAAAGGGAAAATGTATGTCAAAATGCATGGCGCTGTCACTTTAGGTGATGGTGGAGCATTTCACGATGTAATGAATATGTATAAAAAATATGGTGCTGTACCTCAGTCTGTCTATTCTGGATTAAACTATGGTACTACAGTTAATAAGTTCGCTGAGATGGCTGCTGTCCAAGAGGGTATTCTTAAAGCTGTTGTATCTAATCCTAATAAAAAGCTTACACCTAACTGGGAAAAGGCATACACTGCTGCGATAGATGCTTATCTAGGAGAAGTGCCTAAAGAGTTCACTTGGGAAGGAAAGACATATACTCCTGAGACTTTTGCTAAAGAGGTAGTAGGGATTAACGCTAATGATTATGTAGAGATTGGTTCTGATATGAACTATCCATTGTATGAAAAGTTTATCTTATTAGTGCCAGATAACTGGGCATTTGATCAAGTGTATAATGTTCAGATGAATGAGTTAACTGATATTATTGATCATGCTGTTAAGAGTGGATTCACTGTGGCATGGGCTGGTGATGTAAGTGAAAAATACTTTAGCTGGAAAAATGGAGTAGCATTCGTACCTGAGAAAGAGTGGGATGATATGACTACTGCTGAGAAAGACGATATGTTTAACGGGCCTAAGCCTGAGCGTAAAGTTACTGCAGAAATGCGTCAAGAAGCTTTTGATAACTATACTACTACAGATGACCACGGTATGCACATCGTAGGGATTTCTAAAGATCAAAAAGGTCGTGAGTATTACATCATTAAAAACTCTTGGGGAACTACGAATGACTATAAAGGGTATATGTATATGAGTAAAGAGTTTGTGAAATATAAAACTACTGATATCATGATACACAAGGATGGTATTCCTAAAGACATTGCTAAAAAACTAAGTTTGTAAAA
>JBOFGJ010000596.1:0-1560 GCA_051649065.1 Flavobacterium sp.
ATCACATTGATAGATGATGTAGTCATTCTCATACTTATCTTGTTGACAGGAGAATAATAGTAGAATAGTAAACAATATACAGTTTTTAAATAACCTCATTGTAGGTGTTTCTTATAAAGACTAAAATTAATAATAAATGAGAGATATTAAGTAATTAATAGTTAACAGTTTTAGACCTGTATTTAAAAGACTATTAATCTTACAAAGTGATAAAATAAAGTGAACTATTAAACCGATTAAGCTTGCGAAGCTCCTCTCGGCCTTAACGAATAAGCGAGTGTCAATAGGTGCAAATTCTTAGAAACAAAATTCTGTTTGACCGAAGGGAGTTCATTTTGTTTCAGAATTTGTGCCGTAATTGACCGCTTAGAAGTTACAGCCTTGATTTTTTTGTTTACTTTTTTTATCAAGAAAAAAAGTAAAAGAAATGAACCACTTCTTAATTCCTAATTGGAAATATAAAGTCTAATTTCATTCTTCAATTGCTTAATATACTTCTCTCTTTCAGGATAATCAATGCGCTCTAGATATTCTGTTACCTCTGTTAGCCATTCTTCATTAGACTTAATCTTGACTTTAGCAACTGTCTTCTGTTGGAAGTAAGGTCTGTCATCAAAGGCGCGAACCAAATGCTGATTCATTGACTCTGCTGTTTGCGGGCTTACGGGTTTTCCCTCTGATTTAGCTAGTGAATATAATATTCCCCTCTGAAAGTCAGGGTTCATTATCGCTTCTTTATATTCGCCCGAATAGGCTAATACCACTGGTATATCTTTCTTCTCTAGGATAGCTGCTCTTAATCTATAGTTACCATCTACAATCCAATATCCTCCAAAAGATGGGATATACCACGCGAATATAGGAGGAAGTGTCCCCTCTATCGCTTTCTTGCGCCACCATTTTAGACGACCTGAGTATTCATCCACTTTGCGTGAATACAATAACTCCCTATCCCAACACGCGTAAGTGAACGCATCAAAGTCATCTTCTACTGCTACAGTAGTTCCATAATTAGGAGGGGATGCAAAGTCTTTATATCCTTCAAAAAGCCATATAGAATCATAAAAGAAGTGTTTATCTGACTCTACCATTTCCTCTGCAAAGTAACGAGACCATGATTTTAGACTCTCTTCACTAGATAACCCTTTGCGCTTCTCTACTTCTTGGGAATTTATATTCTTAATAAGCCTACTCTCTTCTTCAAAGGTTCTTACTAATCCTATATCACAATAGTCTTGACTTATCAATCCCCACATCACTGGTTTATCATCACAGACCAACTTCATCTTTCGATTTGCACCACTTAATAACTGCATAGCAGGTGGCGTTAACCCCTCTACAGTCAATTCTAATGCTTTCCACTGTTGGCGTTCATTTATGATATCTTTCCAATAATATTTCATCAAGTGTTTTCTTTTATTAGGTAAAGGTAAGAGGTTTTTATTGAATAGGTACGAAGTCGGGAGACTTCGCATAGCACAACGCCTAACACAAACCTAACAACAAGGTATAATTTATCAGTATAGATATGAAGTCAGGAGACTTCGCACAGCATACAAG
>JBOFGJ010000597.1:0-1142 GCA_051649065.1 Flavobacterium sp.
ACAACTCACTATTGGAGCAAAGCTAACTACTAGTTTGCCAAGAGGATTAAATGTATATGATGAGAACACTTACTATCACTTCTTCTATGGTGATGATACCTGTATTGGTTTTTGTAAAGCACTGCAAGAGATGATGAAAAAGAACAATCACAAACTAGAAGGATTACTTGAAATAGACAAGGACGCTTTACTATACGCAAATGAACACCTACCCTATATGGAATACATACAGAAGTCTGAAGACAGAGAGATGTATCCTGCTGTAGATTACTTAGAATCTATAGACACATATCGCTGGAATAAACTAATTCACGGGCAATTCTATCTAATGGGAAATGGCAAGAGTATTCAGAAGTTTAGAAAGGCATTACGCGCTAAAGGAGTATCAGCTAATAATATAATCACTCAGCCTTTTTGGATACAAGGCAAAATGGGATTATAGACATTAAGAATGTCTTATACTATAATTTAATAAACTATCATAAGGGTTACCGTCTAGTCCTAAAAGTTGTACAAAAGCAGGCTCTGTTTTCACTCCTGCTTTTTTCAACTTTACTATTTCTTGTCTAAAAGCTTCTCCTTTATCTTTTAATATGGCATATTCTATAAGCATATGTCTATAGCCATTTTGTTCAATGACAGGTATAGCTTGTGCAAATAACTCTATAGGAAACTCAACTACATCAAAATTGACTACCACAGTGTCAATTCCACCAATTGTTACCTCAGCTAATTCAAAACCTACCTCTTTTCCAAAAGCAGTATGAACAGTGGAAACAAACTCCGCTTTATCTTTATAACAACAAGCGATATCTAAATCACTTCCTTCTATAGCTATATCTATCGGAAAGGTACCAATAAGTACGGGATCATAACGATCCAATAATTCCATTACCTTATACTGCTTTAAAACAGTAAAAATGCGTTGTTGTATCTGATTTCCATCAAGTAAATAATTTAAATTTCTAAAGTCAATATTACTCATCATATTTTTGAAAGCTTTTAACGCTTAGTGAGCACTCATCTTAGAGAACACATTAATAACCACCACCCCAGCTATAATCAATCCTAAGCCTAAGATAGCAGGTACATCAGGCTTTTGGTTATATAAAACTATAGCAATCAAAGTTACTAAAACAATT
>JBOFGJ010000598.1:0-2124 GCA_051649065.1 Flavobacterium sp.
ATGAAGTTATCTACGCGAACCACCACATTTATAAGAATGAGGGTGCACCAAGTGTAGTAACGGAAATCCAAACTTTTTACGAATCACAGTATTTAGAACAAAATAAACCTATAACTTACATTCAATTTAGAATAAAGTAAGATGGGAGTAGAAGTTATCACACTTTTATTTTTCGGTTTTTTAGCAGCTACCTTGGGAGTTTCTCTTCCAGGGCTGCTTAATATGACAGCAGTTAAGATTGCTAAGGAAGAGGGAGGGCGCCAAGCGTTTCAATACATCTTAGGAGCCTTAATTGTTGTTTTTATACAGACTTTTGTCGCAATTTTCTTTTCTAAACTTATTGATTCAAGCCCGGGTATTACAGAGGCACTTCATGAGATAGGGCTAGCTATTTTTGCTATCCTGACGATTTACTTTTTGTTCTTTGCTAAAAAGAAAGAGAAGAAGAAAGCCAATACAACTTCTAAGAGAAAGTCTCCTTTTATATATGGAGTTTTCCTTGCCTCGATTAATGTTTTTCTGATACCTTATTACGTATTCTTAAGTATTACATTAGCTACTTATGACTTCCCTATTTTTGATATTCTTTGTACTACATTCTTTTCGATAGGAGTAGTATTAGGATCAGGAATGATGTTTTATATCTATGTATCCTTGTTTAAAAAGCCATCAAGAGAGGATACTTTTATTCTGCGTAATATCAACTATGTTATTGGGACGATTACAGGTGTAATCTGTCTAATCACGATTTATAAATTACTTAAGTAATGGCTGCCGAAGAGAGTTTCTTTGAACGTGTCTTTACTGTAGCGAGGCAGATTCCTGAAGGTAGAGTGACTACTTATGGAGCTATCGCAAGAGCTATAGGAGCTGCACGTTCTGCTCGTATGGTAGGGTATGCTATGAATGCATCTCATAATGATGATACAGTACCTGCTCATCGCGTCGTTAATCGCAATGGAATGTTAACAGGCAAATTTCATTTCGATGGAACCAACTTAATGCAGCAATTATTAGAGAATGAAGGTATCGAGGTTATCGATAATAAAGTAGTTAACTTCAAAGAACTACTATGGGAGCCAAAAATCCAAGAAGGAGAATAGCAGCCCTATTTATACCTTTTAAACCCAGATTAAGCGATAGACATATAAACGAAAAGTATTATGCAAAATAGCTCTGAATTTATTTTAAAAGCATACTGTAGTATGGTTTTAGAAGAAATGAAAGAGATATGAAGTAGAAATACTTTGCAGTATTTGGCTAATGCTTAATCTGGGTTAAATCAGGGCATTACTCATATTGAGTATAATACAGTCCTCATTGATTGTTTATTAGTGCTAATTGTGCACTCTACTCTAATCTATCCTTTTCTAGATATTTCATTGTATAATTTTATCTAATTCACTCTTTTTTTTTCTATTTTAATGATTAATTGATTCTGTTTTGGTCATATTTTTTTAATCTAAGAGCTTTGTTATGTCTATTAGATAGATTTTCTATTAAAAATAGAGTTTTTTTTTAGTTTGTTTTTGAGAATAAATGGAGTTAATCTATTGATTTTTAGATATTAGTGTTGTTTTGCTCTAAATGGTAATTAATTCTTAAACTACCTTTAAATGCAGTAATGACGCATCTTTGTCTGGGATTCTAGGACAATAGTAGGAGTATTATAGGAGAATATTGGGGTTAAGAGTTAGTTTGCCCTAGGATCCTCCTTTTATTCATCAGTTATTCTTCTTCTATGTTACAATTATTTTAGTGAGGATAAGAGTAGTGCTAAGTGTTTGAATTGTTGAGTTATGTGTTTATAAAAAGACTTATATTTATAGAAAATTAAAAGTTTGTTGAGAATGAGAAAAGTAGTATTGTTTATGGGGATTTGTTTTTTGACTATTGTTAGTTGTCAAGAGAAGGCATCTTATGCTAAAGATGATTTAGCAGGAGCGTGGAGTTCGATAACTGTGAAATCATTTGATGCTGATAAGAAGCTTATTGAAGAAAGTGTACCTAAAGATGATTTTAATTGCGGGCAAATGATATGGACTATAGGAGCGGATGAGATTGATGTCATGCATTATGTAGGTAGGGATGGGGATGACAACTGCATAGAAGATCACACAATAT
>JBOFGJ010000599.1:0-2123 GCA_051649065.1 Flavobacterium sp.
TGTGCTCCATCTGTAGAGTGATAAACTTCTGGGTGAAACTGAATAGCATAAGTTTGTTCTCCCTCTACTTTATAAGCAGCGTTCTTCACATCCTTAGTACTTGCTAAAAGTACACCGTTAGTAGGTAATTGTTTGATTGTATCACTGTGACTCATCCACACTTGACTGTTGTGAGGAATCCCCTTAAAGAAAGCATCGTCAGCGACGAAGTCTAAATTAGCTCTACCATACTCACGAGTATCTGATGGTGCTACTTCTCCGCCAAAGAAATGAGCCAAATACTGTGCACCGTAGCACACTGCTAATAAAGGCATTTTTCCTTTAATGTTTGATAAATCTGGGTGTAACGCTTCTTCTGAGCGAACTGAATAAGGACTACCTGATAAGATAACAGCTTTATATTCTGTCAAATCTTTAGGCATATCGTTGTAAGGTAAGATTTCGCAGAATATGTTTAACTCGCGAACTCTTCTCGCAATCAACTGAGTGTATTGCGATCCAAAATCTAAAATAAGTACATTGTGTTGCATGCGCAAAAGTAATTATTTATATACTAATCTCAAAGCAAGATATTCAAATTTGTTTATAGAAATTGCAATTAAACTAACAATCACACTACATCTCACTCATTACCATAGCAGAATACAAATAACAAATCAATAATCTTAACACAATAAAACTAACTTTTTCGCGATACTCCATCCTAGTTTATTTATATTTGCGACCGAGAGTACTTAAATACTCTATATTTTTTATAGTAATTTAAATAAAATAGACTTATATGGATTTTGGAATTTATGAAACTTTGATGCTTGCTTGCTTTGTACTACTACTAGGACACTTCGTAGTTCAAAAAGTAAACTTTTTTCAAAAATTCAATATCCCCGAACCTGTTGTAGGTGGTTTTATCGTAGCTATGGTATCATGGGCAGCTTATTCTATCTCAGGTAAAGTATTTACTATCAATGAAAGTATCCAACAGGGAATGATGTTTATATTCTTCTCGTCTATTGGGTTAAATGCAGATTTTAGAACACTACTTAAAGGAGGAAAAGGCTTAATCATATTCTTAGTGATAGCTGCTGCCTTTATTATTTGTCAAAACTCTTTAGGAGTAGCCTTAGCTTATTTGTTAGAGTTGGATCCACGATTTGGACTAATCGCGGGTTCTATCACCCTTACAGGTGGCCATGGTACTGCTGGAGGTTGGGCTGATACCTTTATGGCAAGTGCAAACCCTCTAATGGGAGCTAAAGATATCGGTATGGCTTGTGCTACTTTTGGACTTATTTTAGGAGGAACTATCGGTGGACCATTAGCTTATAAACTACTTCGCAAGAACAATTATAAGGAATTATCTCCTGAGCAAATAAAAGAGAATGATGAAACACACGAAATCTCAGTTCCATCAGTAGTAACAGATAAGAAAGTAAACTATAAGAGTGTGATGATGACTATCACATTTCTTTCCATCTGTCTAGTTGTAGGGCAATTTCTAGCTGACTGGAACGCTCAGTATGTATTTAAACTACCTACTTTCGTATGGTGTTTATTTATAGGAGTAGTAATCAGAAACGTACTTCCACATCTATTTAAGGTAAAGATGCATGATGAATCTATAGAAATATTAGGTAATGCTGGTCTATCGATCTTCTTAGCCTGTGCTTTAATGTCTCTAAAAATGTGGACAATCACAGAGCTTGCTCTACCTGTCTTACTTATCTTAGTGGTACAAGTAGTGATGATGTTATTCTTTGCGTACTTTATAACGTATAGAGCAATGGGAAAAGATTATGACGCTATCGTACTAAGTGCTGGACACTGTGGATTCGGACTAGGAGCTACTGCCACTGCTGTAGCGAATATACAAGCAGTAACAAGCCGTTTCGGGCCATCACCTAAAGCATTCCTTATCATTCCGATGGTAGGAGCATTCTTTATTGATATCCTAAACGCATTAATCTTAAATATCTTTATTACATTTATTGAGTTATCAAATTAACTTCCGTACATTAGTATCTTAAAATCAACAGTATGGAAATTTTTAAGGGTCAAAACATTCTTAACTTAGTAAAAGAACTACCAGATGACGAATCTTGTAAAGCTTATCTAAGTAAAATAAA
>JBOFGJ010000600.1:0-1035 GCA_051649065.1 Flavobacterium sp.
ACCCAAGAAGGAGATACGCTTAACTACAGTGTCACTCCCTTTAAAGGAAAAGAGGATCGCTATCTGAAAGATGTCTTAAAGAAGTTGCCAGGTATAACAATTAATACAACAGGAGCTATCACGTATCAAGGGAAGCCTATTAATAAATTCTATATGGAAGGGCTTGACTTGCTAGGTAATCAATATACAATAGCATCTAATAACTTACCTATCGACGCTGTACAATCTGTACAAGTGATAGAGAATAATCAACATATCAAAACACTGAAAGGAGTTGAGTTTAGTGAGAATGCGGCTTTAAATATCAAGTTTAAAGAGGAGTATAAACAAAAGCCTTTTGGTGAGGTTAAGACTGCTTTCGGCAGATCACCTCTGTTGAGCAGCAATAAAGTATTCGCTACTTTAATAGCCAAGAACAGTCAAACTTTAGTGACTGCGAAGTCTGATAATACAGGTGTTAATATAGAAGTAGATACAAGAGAGCAAATTGACTTTACAGATTTGTTTTCTTTTGATATGCCACTCAAGCAATATATTGGCAACACGAGTATTCGCAGAATACCGATGGATGAGAAACGATACTTGTTTAATGAAACGTATTTAGGTTCCATAAATCATTTAAAGAAACTTTCTAAGGAGGCTACATTGCGTTTTAAGGTTGACATCACGAAAGATCACAAACAACAAGATAGTTACTATATCTCTAACTACGATTTAATGAATGGTGAGCAACTGATATTAAATGAAGATAGAAATGTAGTAATCTCAAATACACGTATGAATGCTTCTGTGAACTATGAGAAGAATAGTCTAGGAGTGTACTTTAAGAATGAGTTTAAGACAATCTTCAATTGGCAGAGAAGTAATGAAAGTTTACTACAGGGCATGGATCAATTTACTAATCATGTTAAACAAGATAATGTGACTATTCAGAATCGCTTTGCGTATATATTTGGAACGAATGATAATAAATATACGATAGATGCATTCATTAAGTATGTGGATCAATCAGAGCGTATGTCTTTAAAAACGTTT
>JBOFGJ010000601.1:0-9543 GCA_051649065.1 Flavobacterium sp.
GTTATCCTATATTTGGGATGCTAAAAAAGATACTATGAAAATTTTAATATCACCTGCTAAGAGTTTAGATTATGCTACAGCGGTGCCAGTGGATAAGACTACAAAACCTGCTTTTGTAAAAGAGTCAAAAGTGATTAATGAGGTATTGCAGTCTAAGACACCGATGGATTTAGAAGCTTTAATGAAGATTTCTAATAATCTAGCAGAGTTAAACTGGAAGAGAAATCAAGAGAGAACTTTCTCTAAAAAAGAGGGAAGAGAGAGTGATTTTAGACAAGCGATATTTGCCTTTAATGGAGATGTATATACAGGTCTAGATGCTTATAGTTTGACTCCAGAGAAGATAGATGTATTACAAAATAAGTTGAGAATATTATCAGGTCTTTACGGTCTTTTAAAACCTTTAGATGAAATAGAGCCTTACCGCTTAGAAATGGGGACTAAAATGAGTATTGGTGACAAAGCAAACCTATATGAGTTCTGGAAACCAATCTTAGTAGAGGCTTTAAATAAAGAGATGAGACAAGATGAACTATTAGTTAATCTTGCTAGTAATGAGTATTTCAGTTCGATAGATAAAAAAGCGATAAAAGGAATATTAGTCACACCAGACTTTAAAGAATTAAGGGATGGTAAGTTAAAGACAATTAGTTTTTATGCCAAGAAAGCAAGAGGACTGATGGTGCGTTATATTATAGATAATGATATAAATGACATCGATGGTTTAAAGAAATTTAATGTAGATGGGTATGCTTGGAGTGAAGGTGATTCTAAAGGGAATAATTTAGTGTTTACAAGATAAAATTTATACACCACCAAAATAAAAATATGGAAACAGTACATTATATTTCTTCTGATGTGTTTACGATTGATAAACTACAAGAGATAATCACACAGGGGAAAAAAATACAATTATCAGAAGAGGCGAGAGCGAATATCGTTAACTGCCGTATGTATTTAGATGATAAAATGGCAAAACAAGCAGATCCAATTTATGGGATTAATACAGGTTTTGGCTCGCTGTGTAATGTGAAGATAGACAATGATAATTTATCTCAGTTACAAGAAAATCTAATGATGTCACACGCATGTGGAACAGGAGAAATAGTTCCTGAGGAGATTGTTAAGATTATGTTGTTATTAAAAGTTAAATCATTGAGTTATGGTAATTCTGGTGTACAATTAGAGACTGTAGAGCGCTTAATGGATTTCTTTAATAATGATATATTACCTGTCGTTTATAATCAAGGATCTTTAGGAGCTTCAGGAGATTTGTCTCCTTTAGCACATCTGACATTGCCATTAATCGGTATGGGAGAGGTGTTCTGTGATGGTTTTAGACAGCCTGCTAGTAAGGTTCTTGCTAATCATAATTGGGAGCCAATTAAGCTTAAATCTAAAGAAGGATTAGCCTTGTTAAACGGAACACAGTTTATGAGTGCTTATGGATGTTATATCTTGTTAAAATCAAAGAAACTATCTTACTTGGCTGATGTTATCGGTGCTATCTCTTTAGAGGGATTTGATGGTAGAATAGAGCCATTTAATGAGTTAATTCACTATGTAAGACCTCATAAAGGACAGATAGAAACTGCTCAATTCTTTAATGAGATATTAGAAGATTCAGAATTGATTAATCGCCCTAAAGAGCACGTACAAGATCCATACTCATTTAGATGTATTCCTCAGGTACACGGAGCGTCTAAAGATGCAATAGATTATGTAAATCGCGTATTTAAGACAGAGATTAACTCTGTAACAGATAACCCAAATATCTTCTATAAAGACGATATTATTGTATCAGGAGGTAACTTCCATGGACAACCATTAGCATTGGCATTAGACTTCTTAGCAATAGCTCTAGCAGAGTTAGGAAGCATCTCTGAGCGTCGTACATATCAGTTGATTTCTGGATTAAGAGGGTTACCACATTTCTTGGTGTCAAACCCAGGGTTAAACTCAGGGTTTATGATTCCACAGTATACAGCTGCAAGTATCGTAAGTCAGAATAAACAATTAGCAACTCCTGCAAGTGTAGATAGTATAGTGTCTAGTAATGGGCAGGAAGATCACGTGAGTATGGGGGCTAATGGAGCGACTAAAGCTCTGCGTATAGTAGATAATCTAGAGCGTATATTAGCAATCGAGTTGATGAATGCTGCTCAAGCTTTAGAGTTTAGAAGACCTGCTAAATCAAGTGAATTCATAGAATCTTTCTTAAAAATATACAGAGAAGAGGTTTCATTTGTTGATGTAGATAGAATTCTTCATTATGACATAGAAAAATCAATAGCATTCTTAAACTCGTTTCAAATAGAAACTGAAGCTTAACGATTGTAATTTTACACAAATATTATATAAAACTGCATCTTTCTTTTAAAAAAAAGGTGCAGTTTTTTTAATATATTGCTATCTTTGTATACGTTTATAAAAATGACTTTAATTGGCTAACATTAATAAACTTAAAATCCTAAACGACCCTATTTATGGGTTTATTTCTATACCAAATTCATTGGTATATGATCTAATAGAGCATCCTTATTTTCAACGATTGAGAAGAATCTCTCAAATGGGGGTGTCGTATCTAGTTTACCCTGGTGCTCATCACACAAGATTTCATCATGCTTTAGGCTGTATGCACTTGATGCAAAAAGCGGTACAAGTTTTGCGGTTTAAGAATGTATCTATATCAGAAGAAGAAGAGAATGCGCTATATGTCGCTATCTTGTTACACGATATAGGGCATGGTCCTTTTTCACATGCAATGGAAGAAAGTATAGTAGAAGGAGTGCATCATGAGGAGATTTCGATTCTATTTATGAATCGTTTAAATCGAGAGTTTGAAGGAAAATTAGATTTAGCAATTAAAATATTCAGAGGAGAATATCACCGTAAGTTTATGTTGCAATTGATCTCAGGTCAGTTGGATATGGATCGTATGGATTATCTTAAGAGAGATAGTTTTTACAGTGGTGTAGCTGAGGGGAATATTAATTCTGAACGCTTAATCCAGATGTTGAATGTGGTTAATGATGAGTTAGTCATAGAGAAAAAAGGGATTTATTCTGTAGAGATGTTCTTAATCGCTAGACGATTGATGTATTGGCAAGCCTACCTTCATAAAACAAGTGTATGTGCAGAACTAATATTAGTTAGAGTATTAAAAAGAGCAAAAGAATTGACACATAAGGGAGTTGAGTTATGGTGTAGTGAATCGTTGCAATTCTTTTTGAAAAGTCAGATAAACGAAGAGGATTTTGATCAAGTAGGTTTAGAAAAGTTTGCTTTATTAGACGATTCAGATATTCTAGGAGCTTTAAAATCATGGCAATTTCACAATGACTTTATTTTGTCAGAATTGAGTAAAATGATTATCAACCGTGAGTTATTGCGCATAGAATTTGTTTCAGATAAAGAAGAAACGAAATTAAAATTAAATAATATGCTTGAGAAAGTGGCTAAGAAATATTCCCTTTCAGTTGAAGCTACTAAATACTTTGTGTTTAAGGGTAAAATGGAAAACCAAGCGTATAGCAAAGATAAAGAGCCTATTATGATACTTAAAAAAGATGGTACAACGAAAGATGTGTTATCTGTATCTGATGAACTTAATCTAAAATCATTAACGAAAGTGATAACGAAGTATTTTGTTTGTTATCCAAAAAACGTTTTAGAAAGTTAAATTTCAATTATATTTTATATTTTTGCCGTAATGAAAATAGCAGCAGAGCAAATTGCAACAGTATTAGGAGGAGAGATTGTAGGTAACCCTGCGATAGAAGTTAGTACATTAGCTAAGATAGAAGAAGGAACTGAAGGGTCTATTTCTTTTTTGGCTAATCCTAAATATGTGCATCATATATACACTACTCAAGCATCAGTAGTGATTGTTAATAATACATTCGAACCAGAACAACCTATAACAGCAACTTTAATAAAAGTAGATGATGCGTATAAAGCATTCTCTAAATTATTAGAGTACTATAACGAGGTGAAATTAATGAAATCAGGAATAGAACAACCTTCTGTGATATCAGAGGGTGTGGAGTATGGTGATGATCTATACTTAGGAAGTTTCTGTTATATTGGAAAGAATGTAAAAATAGGTAATAACGTAAAGATATATCCAAATACATTCGTAGGAGATAATGTAAGCATAGGTGATAATACTGTATTATTCGCTGGTGTTCGCATTTATTCAGAAACTATAATCGGAGCTAAATGTACATTACATGCAGGTGTAATAGTAGGTTCTGATGGTTTTGGTTTTGCTCCTAATGCAGATGGTACTTTTAATAAGGTTCCACAGATAGGTAATGTAATTATAGAGGATAATGTAGAGATAGGAGCTGCTTCTACTATAGATAGAGCTACTTTAGGATCTACTATTATTCGCAAAGGAGTAAAATTAGATAATCAGATTCAAATCGCTCATAATGTAGAGATTGGAGAAAATACAGTTATCGCTTCTCAAACAGGTGTAGCAGGATCTACTAAGATTGGTAAAAACTGTATGATTGGAGGTCAGGTTGGTATAGTAGGGCATATCACTATTGGTGATAATGTACGTATCCAAGCGCAGTCAGGAGTAACGAAGAATCTAGAGAATGGAACAGCAGTACAGGGTAGTCCTGCATTGCCACATAGTGATTTCTTAAAATCATATAGCTACTTTAAAAATTTTAGTAAAATAGTTATTGATTTAGAGACAGTTAAAAAGAAAATAAACGAATAGCCTTTCAGAATACTTAAAGAGATTTAATTATGGTTAAACAAAAAACCATCCAGAATGAAGTAACACTTAGTGGTGTAGGTTTACATACGGGTCAATTGGTAACGATGACTTTAAAACCTGCTCCAGTAAACAATGGTTTTACTTTTGTACGTTTGGATTTAGAGGGACATCCAATTATAGAAGCGGATGCTAATTATGTTGTGAATACACAACGTGGTACAAACCTTGAGAAAAAGGGAGTTAAAATACAAACTACAGAGCATGTATTAGCTGCTTTTGTTGGATGTGATTTAGATAATGTTATTATCGAATTAAATGCATCTGAGCCTCCGATTATGGATGGGTCTTCTAAGTACTTTGTTGAAGCTGTCGAAAAAGCAGGTATAGCAGAACAAGATGCAGAACGTGAAGAGTACATTGTAAAAGAAGTTATTTCTTTTGTTGATGAACAAACAGGAAGCGAAATCATAGTGATGCCATCTGATAGTTACCAAGTAACAGCAATGGTTGACTTCGGTACGAAAGTATTAGGAACACAAAACGCAACTTTAAAGTCAATGTATGATTTTAAAGAAGAAATATCTGAAGCGCGTACATTTAGTTTCTTACATGAACTAGAGGCTTTATTAGCTAATGGTTTAATCAAAGGAGGAGACTTAAATAACGCTATTGTTTATGTAGATAAAGAGATATCTGCAGAGACAATGGAGCATCTTAAAAAAGCATTTGGTAAAGATGAGATAACTGTTAAGCCAAATGGTGTTTTAGACAACTTAACTTTACACTATCCTAATGAGGCAGCACGTCACAAATTACTTGATGTAATAGGTGATTTAGCTTTAATCGGAACAAGAATTAGAGGTAAAGTTATCGCAAATAAACCTGGACACTCAGTGAATACTAATTTTGCTAAGAAAATGTCTAAGATTATCCGCAATGAAAAACGCAATCAAGTACCATCTTATGATCTGCATGCAGAACCATTAATGGATGTAACGAAGATTATGTCTTTCTTACCTCATAGACCTCCATTCTTATTAGTTGATAAGATTTTAGAGATGTCTGATAAACATGTAGTAGGATTAAAGAATGTAACAATGAATGAACCTTTCTTCGTTGGACATTTCCCAGGAGCGCCTGTTATGCCAGGAGTTCTAATCTGCGAAGCAATGGCTCAAACAGGAGGGATTTTAATCTTAAGTACAGTACCTGATCCAGAGAACTATCTAACTTATTTCATGAAAATGGATAATGTTAAGTTTAAACATAAAGTTATTCCTGGGGATACATTAGTATTTAAATTAGAATTAATTACTCCTATTAGGAGAGGTATTTGTCATATGCAAGGATATGTATATGCAAATGGAAAATTAGTAGCTGAAGCTGAATTAATGGCTCAGATTTCAAAAATCACAAATAATTAGAAGATATGAATCAGCCTTTAGCATATGTACATCCTGGAGCTAAGATAGCTAGAAATGTTGTTATCGAGCCTTTTACAACGATTTATAATAACGTTGAGATCGGTGAGGGAACATGGATAGGATCAAATGTTACTATCATGGAAGGAGCTCGTATCGGGAAGAATTGTAAGATTTTTCCTGGGGCAGTTATTTCAGCAGAACCACAAGATTTAAAATTCGAAGGAGAAATTACAACAGTTGAGATAGGAGATAATACTACTATTAGAGAGTGTGTAACTATCAATAGAGGAACGAAAGATAGATACAAAACAGTAATCGGTGAAAACTGTCTTATTCAGGCATATAGCCACATCGCTCACGACTGTATCGTAGGAAATAATTGTATTTTTTCAAACTCAAGTACTTTAGCAGGGCACGTTACTATAGGAGATTATGTTGTATTAGCAGGATTAGTTGCTGTACACCAGTTCTGTACTATCGGGTCACATTCTTTTATTACTGGAGGAACATTAGTACGTAAGGATGTTCCGCCTTATATCAAGGCTGCACGTGAACCAATCTCTTACGCTGGTATTAATTCAGTAGGATTAAGAAGAAGAGGATATTCTCCAGAGAAAATTAGAGAAATACAAGAGATCTACCGTATCTTATATCAAAAGAACTATAATACAAGTCAAGCACTAGAAATTATAGAAGCAGATATGGAAGCAACTCCAGAAAGAGATGAAGTTTTAATGTTTATCCGTAATTCTTCAAGAGGAATTATGAGAGGATATTCAGGAATATATTAGTAATACTAAATACAATTAAAAAGAATGGCAACAACATCTGATATTAGAAACGGTCTATGTATCCAGTTTAACAACGATATTTATAAAATTGTTGAGTTTTTACACGTTAAACCAGGAAAGGGACCTGCATTTGTTAGAACGAAGATGAGAAGTGTTACTAACGGAAGAGTATTAGAAAATACTTTCTCTGCTGGTCACAAAATCGATACAGTTAGAGTAGAGACTCATAAATTCCAATATTTATACCCAGAAGGAGATTTGTTCCACTTCATGAACGTGGAGAGTTATGAGCAAATTACTCTTTTAAAAGATACACTTGATGCACCTGAGTTATTAAAAGAAGGTGAAATGGTAATGGTACAGATTAATTCTGATACAGAATTGCCATTAGCAGTAGATATGCCACCATCTGTAATCTTAGAAGTTACTTATGCTGAGCCAGGAGTAAAAGGAAATACAGCTACAAATGCTACAAAACCTGCTACTTTAGAAACTGGAGCGATTGTCAATGTACCTTTATTTATCAATGAAGGAGATAAAATCAAGATTGATACATCGAACAGCGCTTATATGGAGCGTATTAAGGAGTAATCACCTTTTATAAAAAGTAAGATGCGTTTTGCAAAAGTTCAAGATTTACAGACAATAGCAGAGATTATTGGTTGTGAGTTTGTCGGAGAGTCTACTTTTCCAGTATATGGAATGAACGAAATTCACGTTGTACAAACGGGAGAAATAGTTTTTGTAGATCATCCAAAATATTATGATAAAGCATTGAACTCTAATGCTACAATCATTTTGATCAATAAAGATGTAGAATGTCCTAAGGGCAAAGCTTTATTAATTTCAGATGATCCCTTTAGAGATTTTAATAAATTATCTAAGTTTTTTAATCCTTTTAAACCTGCTACAGAAGTTCGCGCAAAAGATGCTGTTATAGGAGAAGGTACTGTAATACAGCCAAATGTGTTTATAGGACACAATGTAGTTATAGGAAAAAACTGTGTAATTCATCCGAACGTAGTACTTTATGATGGTACAGTAATAGGGGATAACGTAGTTATTCACGCTGGAGCTATCTTAGGTGCAGATGCATTTTACTATAAAAAAAGACCTGAAGGATTTGATCCTTTAGTATCTTGTGGTAGAGTCGTTATTGAAGACAATGTAGGTATTGGTGCTTTATGTACTATAGATAGAGGAGTTACGGGAGATACAACTATTAAAGAAGGAGCCAAAATAGATAATCAGGTTCATATCGGACATGATACTGTGGTAGGTGTTCGCTCTTTAATTGCTGCACAATGTGGTATTGCAGGTTGTGTTATAATAGAAGATGAAGTTACACTTTGGGGACAAGTTGGTACTACAAGTGGTATCACGATAGGAACTAAAGCTGTAGTTTTAGCGCAATCAGGAGTTTCTAAATCACTAGCTGGTGGTAAGGTTTATTTTGGATACCCTGCAGAGGAGTCTAGAGATAAATTAAAGCAATTAGCTAGTATTAAAAGAATACCTGAATTGATAGCAAAAACTAAAAATCTATAGTTTTAGAGACCATAGTTACTGCTAGACATAGAACTAAGTAGTAGAAAATGAAGAATGTTATTAATTAATCAATTAAAGTTATTTATAAGGGAGTAAAAAATTTTAATACTAATTAGAATTGTTTATTTTTGTGTAAGTAAGTTTAAATAAATAAAAACAAGATCATGAGTGTTTTAGTAAATAAAGATTCAAAAATAATCGTTCAAGGATTTACTGGAAGTGAAGGTACTTTCCATGCTTCGCAAATGATTGAGTACGGAACAAACGTAGTAGGTGGTGTAACTCCAGGAAAAGGAGGGTCAACTCACTTAGATCGTCCAGTATTCAATACAGTTTCAGATGCAGTAGAAAAAGCAGGTGCAGATACTTCTATTATCTTCGTACCACCAGCATTTGCTGCTGATGCTATTATGGAAGCTGCTGATGCAGGTATTAAAGTTATCATCTGTATTACAGAAGGTATTCCTGTAGCTGATATGATCAAAGCTTACGACTACATCCAAGGAAGAGACTGTAGATTAGTTGGACCTAACTGTCCAGGTGTTATCACTCCAGGTGAAGCTAAAGTTGGTATTATGCCAGGTTTCGTATTCAAAAAAGGAAATGTAGGAATTGTTTCTAAATCAGGAACATTAACTTATGAAGCTGCTGACCAAGTTGTAAAACAAGGTTTAGGTATTACTACTGCTATCGGAATTGGTGGTGATCCAATCATTGGAACAACTACTAAAGAAGCTGTTCAATTATTAATGGCAGATCCAGAAACTGAAGCTATCATTATGATTGGTGAAATCGGTGGACAATTAGAAGCTGATGCTGCTCGTTGGATCAAAGAAAATGGTAACAAAAAACCTGTTATTGGATTTATCGCTGGAGAAACTGCTCCTAAAGGTAGAACAATGGGACACGCTGGTGCTATCGTAGGTGGTGCTGATGATACAGCTGCTGCTAAAAAACGTATTATGACTGAGTGTGGAATCCACGTAGTTGATTCTCCTGCTGAAATCGGTTTAAAAGTAAAAGAAGTTTTAGGATAGTCGATATT
>JBOFGJ010000602.1:0-8453 GCA_051649065.1 Flavobacterium sp.
CCTTCTAACTTAGGAAAAACATAATATCCTTCTGCTTGAGATGCCCATTTTCCTAAAGGCCCTTTATTTTTCTGTATTCTGTCAAATAAATCGTTTACCATAATATAACTATGTTTAAAAAAACAATTGCAAAAATAAAGATATTTTGTATGCTTTCATAATAAATAGGGAACTATTTAGCCCGAAACCATTAGAACTCTGATAGTATTAAAACTATTTTAAGTATAATATATCAATAAAGAAATGCGAATAAAAAAAGGCTTTTTATTACAAATTGTTTGATGAAAAGTGATTTTAAAATAAAAACCTCCCATAATAGGAGGTTTTTACTTCATATTTTTAATATAATGCAGGATACAAATTAGGATCAACCTCATTCATAATTGCATAAACTTTTTCAAATACATCTTCTGATGATGGCTTAGAGAAGTAATCTCCATCTGTACCATAAGCAGGTCTGTGTTCTTTAGAAGTTAACGTATGAGGCTCACTATCTAAATGACGGTAACCTTTTTGTTCTTCTAATACTTTTTGAAGAATATAAGCTGAAGCTCCTCCTGGAACATCCTCATCTACCACTAATAGACGATTTGTTTTCTCAAGACTCTTCACTATATCGTGATTTAAATCGAATGGTAATAATGACTGAGCATCTATAACCTCTACATCGATTCCCACTTCTAATAATTCTTTAGCAGCTTGCTCGATTATTCTTAACGTAGAACCATAAGATACAATAGTTATATCCTTACCTTCTTTGATTGTTTCCACTACACCGATAGGAGTTTTAAACTGACCTAAATTATTAGGCATTTTCTCTTTTAAACGGTATCCATTTAAACATTCGATTAATAATGCTGGCTCATCGCTTTCTAACAACGTATTATAGAAACCTGCTGCTTTAGTCATATTACGAGGTACTAAAACATGCATTCCTCTAATCGCATTAATAATCATTCCCATAGGAGATCCTGAATGCCAGATACCTTCTAACCTATGTCCACGTGTTCTAACAATTAATGGAGCTTTTTGACGTCCTACTGTTCTGTACTGAAGAGTAGCTAAGTCATCACTCATAATCTGAATAGCGTATAATAAATAATCTAAATACTGTATCTCAGCGATAGGTCTTAATCCACGCATAGCCATACCGATACCTTGTCCTAGAATAGTTGCTTCTCTAATACCTGTATCTGTAACTCTATTTATACCGTGTTTCTCTTGAAGTCCTTCTAGTCCTTGGTTAACATCACCGATTGTTCCAGAGTCTTCCCCAAAGATCATTACATTCTTGTGATTCTCTAAGATATAATCAAAGTTACCTCTTAAAAGCACACGAGCATCCACTTCTTCTGCATCCGCATCATAAGTTGGGTCAATGCTCTGTACATTAACTGCCTTATGAGCAGTCTCAGACATTAAGTGAGAACTGTAACGTGGTTGATTCTTAGTAAAGAATTCGTTGATATACTGAACCAAAGTAGCTTTTCCAGCTTCTTTAACTACCATTCTAAGCACTTTACGTGCTACAGTCATGATGTCTTTTCTGATTGGTTCTTTGATACCAGCTAAATCATTAGCCATTTTTTCAATAAACACTTTATTCACACTAGAAGCAGCTACTGTATTTAAAACTACTAGTAACTCATCTCTTTCAGCAACTACAGGATCTACATATGCTTTCCACGCTGCTTTCTTTCCATCTAATACTTCTTTCTTAAGCTGTTTATCTAATTCATCCAACTCTTCAGCAGTAGCAATTTCAGAAGATATCATCCAGTTTCTCATTTGAGCCACACAGTCATGTTCTACTTCCCACTCTAATCTTTCTGAGCTTTTATATCTCTCGTGAGATCCAGAAGTAGAGTGTCCTTGAGGTTGAGTTAATTCTTGTACATGAACTAATACAGGTACGTGTTCTTCTCTTGCTATTTTAGATGCCTTACTATATGTGTCTACTAAAGCTACATAATCCCACCCTTTTACACGTAGAATTTCATATCCTTTACCTGCCTCATCTCTTTGGAATCCTTTTAATATCTCTGAGATATTTTCTTTTGTTGTTTGGTATTTAGCATGTACAGAGATACCATATTGGTCATCCCATACACTCATTACCATAGGAACTTGTAAAACTCCAGCAGCATTAATTGTTTCAAAGAACAATCCTTCAGATGTAGAAGCATTACCAATAGTTCCCCATGCTACTTCATTACCTTTTACAGAGAAGTTTCCTTCTTTATCTGCATCAGCAAATTCTCTATAATATTTAGAAGCTTGAGCTAAACCTAATAATCTAGGCATTTGCCCTGCTGTAGGAGAAATATCTCCACTTGAGTTCTTTTGATCAACTAACTTTTTCCAGTTGCCATTTTCATCTAAACTGTGTGTAGCAAAGTGCCCTCCCATTTGACGACCTCCTGACATAGGATCACTCTCTATATCTGCATGTCCAAAAAGTCCAGCAAAAAATTGTTCTACTGTTAATTGTCCTATCGCCATCATAAACGTTTGATCGCGGTAGTATCCAGATCTAAAATCTCCATTCTGAAAAGCCTTTGCCAACGCTAATTGTGGCACTTCTTTCCCATCACCAAAAATTCCAAACTTAGCTTTTCCAGTAAGTACTTCACGTCTTCCAAGTAAACTACATTCTCTACTTAGTTTCGCAATTTTATAATCTTGAATTACCTCTTTCTTAAAATCATCGTAAGAAAGGGCTGTTTTTGTTTCTTTTTGACTCATTGTAAAATATACTAATTTACTCGTTACGAATATAAAATATTATCGATAAAAAAGCTAATATATAGTTCTCCATTATATTGAATTAATACGCACATACTTTACGAATCAAACAATCAAAGAGTAAAAAAATTACACTATCAAAAAATTAAAGCTTTTTTAACAAATCTAAATTATGAAATTCACAATCAACTATAAAAAAATATCCCCTCAAAAGAGGGGATACGATTTATTCTATAATTGTTAAAATATCTTCTAAAGCAAAACGTACTTTCTTCATAGGTAACAGCCAATCATTTTCATGATCTCTTTCCCCTAAGGCTAAAATAGTTACACTCTTAAGACCTTTCTTATCTAATCCTAACACTTCATCTAGTTGATCATTATAAAACCCTTCCATAGGAGAAGCATCTACTCTTAACTCAGCTGCCGCTGCTATCGCAATACCAAATGCAATATAAGCCTGACGTGCTGCATGATTAAATTGTTGCTCTTTAGACATACTTCCAAAATTACTTTTGATAGAGGCCTTATAATCGTTCATCGTACCTGGAACCAACTCTCTAATTGATTCTACGTTATTAAACACAGCATCTATACGCTCCTCTGTATATGAGTCCCAAGCTGCAAAAACCAAAACATGAGAGCTATCTTTCACCTGACTTTGATTCATCACCACAGGTAACAACTTCTCTTTTAACTCTTTATTCTTGATTAAGATCATTTCGAATGGCTGTAAGCCAGAAGAAGTAGGCGCCATACGAGCTGCCTCTATGATCTGCATTACTTTATCATCAGCCACTTTTACTGTGCTATTATATTTCTTAGTAGCATAGCGCCACTGTAAACTAGTCAATAACTCCATAATCTATTCATTATTTCTTAGCTAGAAATGCCAAGATATTATTTTCTATACGTTCATTAATATTTGAGACATCTGCCTTAACAAAAGGTTCGCCAATAATGTTCTCATATAGTTCAATATATCTATCAGAAACACTTGTGATATATTCATCAGTCATCTCTGGGATAACTTGTCCTTCTTTTCCTTGAAAACCATTGCTAATTAACCATTGTCTTACGAACTCTTTTGACAATTGCTTTTGTGCCTCACCTTTTGCCTGTCTTTCTTCATACCCTTCTGCATAGAAATATCTAGAAGAATCAGGAGTATGTATCTCGTCGATTAACACAATCTTACCGTCTTTAGTTTTTCCAAACTCATATTTAGTATCAACAAGTATCAAACCTCTCTTAGCTGCTATCTCACTTCCTCTTTGATAAAGAGCTTGTGTATATTGTTCTAAAACTAAGTAATCCTCTTCTGAGACAATTCCTCTTGATAGAATATCTTCTCTAGAGATATCCACATCGTGCGCTCCTACATCTTCTTTCGTAGAAGGAGTAATTATCGGTGAAGGCAACTTATCGTTTTCCTTTAGCCCTTCAGCTAATGTTACGCCACATAATACTCTCTTCCCTTCAGCATACTCACGTGCTGCATGACCTGCTAGATAACCTCTAATCACCATTTCCACTTTAAATGGCTCACATACATGCCCTACTGCAACGTTAGGATCTGGTGTAGCTACTAACCAGTTAGGAACGATGTCACTTGTCATCTCCATAAACTTAGTTGCTATCTGATTTAAGATTTGTCCTTTAAAGGGAATCCCCTTAGGCATAATAACGTCAAAAGCTGATAATCTATCCGTAGCCACCATGACTAATAAGTCATCAGCTATGTTATAAACTTCTCTGACTTTTCCGTGGTAAACTGACTTTTGATTTGGAAACTCAAAATCCGTTGTTGTGATTGTGTTATTCATATTCTTGTTATAGTTGTGTAGTTCTTTTCTATTCTAATAGGCTATTAATTCTAATAGCGCTGTTTCAAATCTGTCCTTAGGCAGATATTGATCTTCTAAAGCTTTCACAAATGGTATGGCTGTTTCTAAACTAGCGACCCTTTTTACTGGGGCATCTAAGTATTCAAAACAATTCTCCATAATCATCGCCGACATATCACTTGCAATTCCACCAAACAGGGAATCTTCTTGCAAAATTATAACTTTATTTGTTCTTTTTACTGATTTAAATACAGTTTCCTCATCTAAAGGTTGTAATGTGCGTAAATCTATCAAATCAGCCTTAATATCAGGGTGTTTATCCAAGACTTCCATTGCCCAATGTACTCCTGCTCCAAAAGAGATAACTGTCACATCCTCACCTTCTCTTAGTACAGCTGCCTTTCCAAATGGCAATGTATAATATCCTTTAGGCACATCTTGATAAATACTTCTATATAGCATCTTATGCTCAAAGAAGATAACAGGATTAGGATCGTTAATCGCAGTTGCCATCAATCCCTTCGCATCATAAGGAAACGCAGGATAGACTACTTTAAGCCCTGGCGTCTTAGTGAACCAAGCTTCATTAGTCTGTGAGTGAAATGGCCCTGCTTGAGTTCCGCCACCACACGGCATACGTATCACCACATCGGCCTTCTCATTCCATCTATAATGTATCTTCGCTAAATAATTAACAATAGGATTAAATCCTGTAGATACAAAATCACCAAACTGCATCTCCATTATTGCCTTACCGCCATTGATAGAATATCCCATCGCAGCAGATACTACAGCACTTTCACAAATAGGAGTATTGCGGATTCTCCCCTTGCCAAATTGCTCTACGAAACCATCTGTTACTTTAAATGCTCCACCATACTCAGCAATGTCCTGTCCCATGATAATCAAATCATCGTGACGTTCAAAAGATTGTTTTAATCCTTCTGATATCGCATCTATTAATCTAATATTTGCTACCTCAGCAGTTGGCTTTACTTCCTCGTATTCAAATTGTGCATACATATCTGTTAATTCAGTAGTTAAATCCGCTACTAAATTAGGTTCCTCTTGTGTTGCTATCCAGTCTTTTTCTATCTCTTGTTTAAACTCTTCTCTAATTTTATCATCTAACTTATCTGATAGCACACCTATCTTCTTAAGATACGCTCTATAATTCTCTACAGGGTCTTTTAGTTGCCACATATCCATTAATTCCTGAGGTACATACTTCGTACCACTAGCTTCCTCGTGTCCACGCATTCTAAAAGTTATGAATTCTATCAGTATAGGTCTAGGATTCTCACGCATAGACTTAGCTAAAGCACTAATCTGCTGATATACCTCTAAGATATTATTTCCATCGATGATATGACTTTCCATACCATAGCCTTTTGCACGATCAGCTAGATGCTCACATCTGTACTGTTCATTGGTAGGTGTAGATAGCCCATAGCCGTTATTCTCAATCACAAAAAGTACAGGTAACTCCCAAACTGAAGCAATATTTAAAGCCTCGTGAAAGTCACCTTCTGATGTACCTCCTTCTCCTGTGAATACAGCAGTTATCTTCTTCTCTTTTCGTAATTTATGTGCTAAAGCGATTCCATCAGCTACTCCTAACTGTGGTCCTAGATGTGATATCATCCCTACGATATGATATTCTTGCGTTCCGAAGTGGAATGAACGCTCACGACCTTTAGTAAAACCATTTGCTTTCCCTTGCCATTGAGAGAATAAACGATGTAGAGGAATATCTCTAGAAGTAAACACACCTAGATTGCGGTGCATCGGTAAGATATACTCATCTTGTTCTAAACTAGCCGTGACTCCTACACTGATAGCCTCTTGTCCGATGCCTGAGAACCATTTAGACACCTTACCCTGTCTGATCAAGATTAGCATCTTCTCCTCTATCATACGAGGCTTAAGTAGTTTTTTATACAATCCAAGTAACTCTTGGTCAGTTAGTTTTTTGCGGTCGTAATGTAATTGTTTCATAATTGGTTTAATAGGCTCTAAAAATAAACAATTGCCTCTATTAAACAAATTAATTCTAAACAAGTAATATGAGATATTTCCATTCATAAACACTATTACAACTCATAACAATATTTACAAAAAATGCCTCCCCTATATTTTCTCGCGGTATTCGAGAAGAACTCAAGCATTTTACTAGCTTAAACATACATTTTGTAGATGAAATATGCTCAGGTACCTCTAACATTCTTAAAACATAGTGAGATACGTCTATTTTAAAACTTTTTTTATAACAACCAGAATAATATACTAATAATACAGATTCCCACTCAAAGCATTTAAACCATATATTTTTTCAAATTCCTCTTTTGTAATTTCTATCTGTTTATCTTGGTTATACTTATAATAATAAGGTTTTGTATCCCCTTCTATCTCTCCATTTTCATCTGGATAACCGCCATTATAACAACTATAAACAACTTTAATTTTACCCTTAATTACTTGAAAAATATTACTAGCCCCCCTAGGCCCTTCTGTTGTTTCATAAATCAGTTTTTTCCTAAAATTAGTACCTGAAGCCTCACTATAAATTTCATTATCAAACTCTTGATTAAACACATAATTACCTTCCTTATTATCATAAAGTAAATATTGATACTTATTTGGAGGATAAGAAGCATAAAATTCAAAAGCACAGATATCTAGATAACCATCAAAATTAAAATCTTGAAGAATTATAGAAAAATCAGGTTCTTCTCCATCACTACGAGAACTTGAGGTAATACTTATAAATTTCACTTCCTCATTCGCATCTATCTCTGCTAATCGCGTAACGGCATATGTATCATCACTTCCATCTAGAGTCATATCAGCTTTATACTTTTTTAAAGAATATCCTTTTCCTTTCGGATTAGCCATACTGAAAGGCATTACAGCTCCTGTAGCTACATTAGTCCATTCTCCTATCACAGTACCTTTCTCAAAATCAAAAACGCCTACAAATGTATTTCCAAACTCCTCTACAAGTGTTAAGTTTCCATCCTTTAAAGTACCTTTTAAATATATATTCTTTTCTTTAGTTAGATAATAGTAACTTGCAAATATATCTTCGTTTGACACATATAACTGCATATCGAAAGCATATTTACCATCTATGTAGCCAGTAAAGTCATAAACATATGATACTGAAATATCGTACCATCCTTTACTATTAACATTGTCATACTCATCAACTCCTACATCGTAATTATCTTCTTCTATTACTTCTATAGCTTGTACAGCTGACTCTTCTACTACTTTTTTCTTACATGACACAGTCAAAAAAAGCATACTCATCAGTACTATCAGTATCTTTTTATTCATATTTTCTCTTTTTAGCCCTATAAAGTTAAGTTGTTTATTTTTATTTATTGCAATAATAAAGCAGTACAGCCTCTTTCTTATATCATTCCATTTTAACACCTTAGTTTTTTTAAAAAACATCCTACCCTACTAAAAAACAACATATTTATCCTTAAAAGAATTTTCTTTTGTTGTTATTACTTCCAATTTATTACTTACAGACTCTACCACATAGAAATAGCAGTATCGTGTTAAATGGAACTATACTGACAGCATCGTATATCCATACTGACAGCGTTAAATCAGCCAAATTAACGGACTCACTACGGACTCATTATGGACTCATTATGGACTCACTCAAATCAAAAATGCATAAAACTGCCTATTTTACTCTATTACTATCTGATATGATTTTTTAAGATATTGACCTTGAAGAATGGTCTTAGAAAATTGTTTTACTTCAAACCCTTGGCACCATAAACATAGGGTTTTCAAAGATTTTTATGCCAATAATATTGTATTTTGTTACAACCTAACTTCCTT
>JBOFGJ010000603.1:0-9309 GCA_051649065.1 Flavobacterium sp.
ACCAAGCCTGTAGAAAACAAGAAGGATGATGAGCTAGATGATCTATTCTGATGACCCTTCCAGGGATGCTCTTCAGTATGAAACACGGCGAGAGCTAGAACAAGATTTGTTTGATGCTCTCTGTGTTCAGAAGTTTAAAGAACCTGCGTATAATCCGTTTACAATGGAAGCCCTTGACGAAGCCATGGCTTTTGCTACAATTGAACAAGGCAAGGCAATTGAAAAGGCAATGCAAGAGTTCTGGAAGACTGGGGCTACCAAAGAAGCATACGATCTTGCCTCTGCAATTGTTAACTTGACAGTGCAATGGAAAGAGCGTATCATCCAAGACACTGTAGCTAAAGAGATGGAGAATGGCTCAACCAGTGGAGCTTGTTCCCCTTAACATCAAACGTGGTGCACTTAAGTTTTAAATAAGGAGTAAATAATGGAAGTTATTAAATTTTTGAAGGCTAATGGAAATAACTTTCAAAAGCTTACTGAAGCGTATGGAGTTAAGGTGAAGGACTATCCAGAACACAAACTGGTTGTCCTTAATTATGACCAAATCAATTCTCCTAAGATGGAACCTGTTGTTCAAGAATGCCGTGGTCTTATTCTTGATTATGCTCTGGATGTCGTGTGTCGTCCATTTGATCGTTTTTTCAATTACGGAGAAGCGGAAACAGATAAGATGGATTTAACAGGATACACATATTTCCCCAAATTGGATGGTAGTCTGATTAAGGTGTATTATTGGAATAAGTCTTGGCGTATTGCAACACGAGGTACTGCTTTTGCTGAATCGGATGTTGGAGGATGGGGAATTACATTCGAGCAACTTGCACTAAAAGCAGCAGACTGTAAAGATATTGAAGAGTTTAATGCACGATGCCGTTGTGCTATGTTCGATACTAATGAAACATATTTGTTTGAACTAACAGCCATGGAAAACCGTGTGGTAACACAGTACAACACTCCACAGCTTACACTTCTGTCTGTACGAAATAATCTGACAGGTAAATTTGTAAACACAAAATATGAAGTTAGTCTTCCTACTGATTTCTATCGAGTGAACACATTTATAGATGGATTGTCAATCAATGATATTATTCAGAAAGCAGATTCTCTGAAGAACCTTGAAGAAGGTTTTGTCGGATACGATAAGGAGGGTATTCCCCGTGTCAAGGTAAAGTCAGCAGCATATGTAGCTGTTCATCACATCAGGGGAGAGGGCTTGAATCCTAAACGAATTGCAGAGCTTGTGATTTCAGGAGAAGGAGAGGAATATCTTACATACTTCCCGGAAGATCGTGATACAATCACTCCATACTCTGTGGCTTTAGAAGGTTTGCTAACTAAGCTGATCGATGTTATGATGATCTATCGAA
The DNA here is from genome assembly GCA_051649065.1 of Flavobacterium sp. Classification (GTDB taxonomy): domain Bacteria; phylum Bacteroidota; class Bacteroidia; order Flavobacteriales; family Flavobacteriaceae; genus Flavobacterium. The sequence continues at coordinate 1,371 of JBOFGJ010000603.1, forward strand.
CAGTTGAAGACCAAAAAGAATTTGCTTTAGCAATCAAGGATGTGCAAGGAAAGTCTGTGTTGTTTACAGCAAGAAAGTACAATATTTCTGTACAAGAAGCTTTTCAACGTGGTACAATCAATTCTAAGGTAGACATGCTACTGAGTTTAATGAAGTAACTTAAAGGAGAGAATAGTGAAAGCAGAAATTTTGATTGGTGTCTCTGGTAGCGGTAAGACAACTTACGCAATGATTCAAACAGACTACACGATTGTATGTCGTGATGACATTCGTTTTGGCAGTGTCATGCCAAATGCCCGTGGTTGGAAGGACTATGTGTTCTCTGATGAAAATGAGCAAAAGGTGACAGCAATTCACACAAGTCAGATTGATCGTTGTGCGGAGCTTGGTCAAAATCTGATTGTTGCTGACACTAATCTCTCTAAGAAAAATCGTCGTAAACTCATTCAGTACTTGCAAGAGATTGGCTATGAGGTGGAGTTGGTTATTATCAATCTCCCTCTCGCAGCTTGCATTGAACGTGACGCAGAACGGGGTGTTCGTTCTGTTGGTGAGAAGATTATCTTGCAGCAATGGGAAACACTTGATAAAAATATGGATAATATTCTAGAAGAAAAGAAAATCTTCAATATCCGTGTTAAGATGTTTGACAACTATGGAGCATATGAGCATGGCTACATCTAAGGAACTGTTTACATCTGATCTTCATTTTGGTCATCGAAAGATTGTAGAATATACAAATCGTGGAGTAGATACCACACAAGAAGACCACGATCGGTGGCTTATTGATCTTTGGAATTCTCAGGTTGATAAGAACACAACAGTGTACAGTCTAGGAGATTTTGTCTTCAATTGTCGTAAGCTTGACAAGTTCAAATCTGTGACAGATCGTCTAAATGGGCAGAAGATCCTTATTAGAGGTAATCACTGTTCTCGTGAAGTCTACCAGAAATCAGGATTTCAGTGGTATGATCTAAAAGGATTCAACATTGAAGGTCAATACATTGTCATGTGTCACTATGCTATGCGTGTGTGGGATAAGTACCATCATGGATCATGGCAGCTATATGGGCACAGTCATGGTTCACTCGATGGTGTAGGTAAGCAAATTGATGTTGGGTTGGAGAGTGCATATAATATCCTCGGAGAACATCGTTTCTTTACGATGGATGACTTGAGGCAGATCATGAGTGAACGAGAAGTGGTATTTCATGACCATCACACAGAAAGGACTAATCAGTGAAGAGAACTAAACAACGAGGATACCTTCCAGACTTGACTAGCTTCTTCTTGATGCTTATTCTCGCTGGATTCCTTCTAGGGATTGGAGTAGCATATGGTGTACCCGTTCTTTGGAACTTTGTCAAGCCTTACATTCATGAGATGACAAAATAATGAGTTGGGTTCTTTGTTTCTTTTTCTGTATTGGTGGACTCAACTCACTTGTGGTATACTATCTTCTGAAAAAAGCAGGAATTGAAGCTGAGAATTTCCTACTGGGAGGTTTGCTTGCTTTGTTTTCTTCTGTGGTATGCTACGACATTGCTACAAAAGACAATTCTCAAATATTTAACCAAAGGAGTGAGGATGTTTCTGAATTTCAAAGAAAATTCTAAAGGTAGAGACTTTTGTGTAGGAGATATCCATGGGTGTTTCGATAGATTGAATGATTTCCTACGAGCCATTAAATTTGACGAGAAAATTGATAGGCTCTTCTCAGTAGGTGATTTGTGTGATCGTGGCCCAAACTCTGATCAAGTGTTGAACTGGCTAGAACAGCCTTGGTTCCATCCTGTTGCTGGTAATCATGAACAACTGTTGATTGATGCCTCTGATCCATTAAATAGTAATGCAGAAGCAACACTTTTCATCAACGGAGGACAGTGGTTTTTTTGGCCTTCCTTTCGATAAGCAGAAAGAAATTTCCTTTGCTTTTAGTTGCCTTCCTGTTATGATAGAGGTAAGAGTAGGCGATAAGACTTACGGTATCGTGCACTCGGATGTTGTGGGAAATGATTGGAATAAAACACGAGAAGAGCTGATGTATAATGAGTTCCACACCAAGAACACTATACAATGGGATCGTAATCGACAACTGTATGAAGATGCAGGATTTGTCTCTGGCGTAGATTTTCTACTTGTAGGACATACGCCAGTAGAGCATACCAAGATTCTCGGGAACGTAATTAACTTAGACTCTGGGGCTGTGTTTAAGGGAAAGTACGCAGAACATTCTGATGGGTTCACTATTTTGAATATGACTGACTTTGAATTTTACAAGGAGAGTGATTATGTTTAAGACCACTAATGAAAAACGTATTGTTGTTCAAGGAAAGAAGGGAAGCTATTCTTTTCCTGCGAAGCTTCTACAGAAGCAACCAATTAAGCAAGAAAAACTCTGGAAGGAATATTGGGAATGAGTGCAATCCTAGCAATTATCCTAAACTCATTCGCTGGAACTTGCATACTAATTGCTGCCCTGTGCGATGGAATTGCCACAATCATTAACTCTTTTAAAGGAAAATAAATATGTCACCAGCCACTTTCAACCTAATCATGAACTCTGCTGAAATTGATTTTGAACATTTCACAATTGCAGACGCTGTAAGCCTTGCTGAATTCCAAGAAGACGTTCTCAGTTGGGAAGATATTATGAAAGAAGACTAATATACAATACACTTATGAAGAAGCTGTACAAGGGCTCCGAATATTTCTAGAAGAAGTTACTACTACATCTACTGCATACAATAGACACTGTATATATATATTGTATGTTTGATGCACTCCTACAAGGAGAGCCACAATCCGTAAAAGATGCTTACGACAAAGGACATTCGGATGGGTACAAACTAGGCAGGCATCAAATTCTTTAAGCTCCACAAGCTCCTGTCAAGAATTGTCTCACAGGAGCTTTTATTTTGTGTAAAATAGAGCTATTGTCATAAAGGAGGAAAACATGAAATCTGAAGGTGTACGAGACATTGTGAAGTGGATGCAAGAAAAGATTAAGGAGCAAAAACTTAACGTGCAGCAGGCAGTAAAGGATGTTTCACATCTAGGTCATTTTGAGGATTGTGGAGACTACTATCACAGCAAACTCAACAAAGAGCAAGCCATCCTAGTTATGATGGTTAGTTGGAAAGCCTCTACAGAGAAGTACATGAAAAAGCTACAACACAATGGAGAATAAAATGAAACCACTATTTATTATTTCCCTAACGCTACTGCTTACAGGATGCTATAAAAATCTGCCTGTTGGGCCTGAAATGATGCCTATAGCAGAGAAGCTTTGTGCTACAGCTAATGCAAAACCATCTTTGGTGAGCACTCGTTACTGGTTTCCAACATTCAATGTTGATATGTACACCCTCTGTGAGAAGGAAGATAGTAAAGACAAGATTGGTATTTCTGTGGAGGTGGTACGATGACTAATTGCTACAAGCATTTTAATGGAATGTGTTGGCCTATTGCCAGCGAAGAAATGGGAGAGCTTGAATGGAGGCTTCGCTATTCTTCTATAACCGAAGGTGAGAAAATGGTTGTAGCTTCTGTAATGTCGGCGTACAGAGAACTACTAAGCCTTCCTCAGAATAAACGTAATGAGATTATTAAAGAGCTAAGGAAGAAATATGATTAAAATCAGTGATAAAATCTGGTATGTGATTAAGCCAGAACATGAAGACAATTTAGCCTACATGTGTGGATATGAAGAGACAAAGGAAGGGAACCCAACTTCCAGTGTTTCTAAGATGCAAAGTACAGGACGTGGTTGGGCTCGTATCGGTGCTGTCACAAACTACAAAGAGTTAGAAGGAGGCAAAAGTTGGGAATACGAAAAGGATGTAAAAGGTAAGCTGATTGTGGCGTCTGTAACGCCTGCAAAGGAAGGGACTGAATCTATTGCAGACAATATCCCAACAACAGGATTTTCTATTGGAGATAGTGTTTCTCGCTGGAGCACAGACAATAAGCTGTTCCGTGTGAAAGATCCTAGAGGATTCACTGTTGAAGTTCCAACAGGGAATATTGCTACTCTGCTTCACCACACGACAGTTGTGAAGGGCATTGTCCAAGAAGAGTGTGTCTGGGGGCGTGAAGGCAATAGTCATATTCTACTTCCTGTAAATTCAGAGCCTTACCTCATCACCTTAGACCAGATGGATACCCTGGATAATAAACTCATCTCAATCAAAGATTTGAAGGTAGGTGATTGGGTTAAGTTCTTTAACGATGACAATGAATATTACTATGCCGGTAAGATGCGTGGTACGTGGAGTTTGAGAGGTACACGACAGAACTATTCCTACCCTTATTATTCTAAGACGCAGGACATCTGCTCTGAATCAGTCGAAGTGAAGGATGACAAGTGGACAGAGCTATTCCTGTACAAGTATTCTTGGAGCAAGGATGGAGATAAATGGGCCACAAGCTCTTCAAGCAAGCCCAAGATTGTTCAAGTGCTTAGGAATGAGAAGATGGAGATTGAAGCTAAGAATATTAGTATTTATTGTCCTGAACGTGTCAAGAACAAGAGTGGATTGAATGATGGTGATTGGCATTATGTTCAAGGAGAGCTTGTAAGTATTGAATTTAAGGAGAAGTGAAGGATGACAACAATGTCTAAAGAGGAAATCCTACAAGCTATTCTGGATAAGAAACAGCTTCAAGAGTGGGATGGACTTGCTGAAAAGTTCTTCAATATCACAGATCAACAAGCACTATCTAACATTGTACATGGAAAAGTGTGTACAATGAGAACTAAGCCTATATTTGGCTATATGCACTTTCATGAGTCTGAATTGTATAAGATGATCGAGAAAGAAATAGACCGACCAGAGAATACTAGACACATGGAAGAGTTGGAACAAGAGTTTAGAGAAATGTTTGATAGAGCTATTGATGTTTTCTTCGGAAAGGGAGCGAAATGAAGTTTAAAATCTTGACAGCAAGAAATCCAGAAGAAGCCCATGAAGAGATTGAAGGTTTTAAATCTTTCTGTGATGCAGGCAGTATTAAGGACATCCATATTGCTGGAGGTAGTACAGGCTTTGTAATCATTATTGTCTACGAATGACCTTGGATTCTTTTGGAGTTGAGCATGGATGGACTATGGAGATACATTGGAGAACTTGTTGAACCAGATGCAATGGTGTTTAGAGTAAGGAACTATAATACCCCTCGTATTTTTAAATCAGATGGTAGTGGGTGGCTGTTAATTCTATTCTCTACACAGAATATTCTAAAGCGTTTGTTCCTATATCAGAAGCTAATACACTGGAAGAACTAGAAAAGAAGCTGAAGCCTTCTTTGTTTACACGTATTAAGGAATGGATCGGGAGATGCCATGAGTAAGACAGAGTACACAACTGAAACATATTTCGAGGATAGACATCAGTTCTTCAAGTTGATTGCTGATGCTTCAAGTTATGCAACAGGTCAAATTGCATTAGCTAAGAAAGCTAAAGACAAACACCGCGAACGGTTCTGGGTGGATATGCAACGAATAGTAGCCCATTCATGTAGAGATATGGGAGAACATATTAGGCAGGTTCAGAATGGAAGTTATGTAGACAGTTAAAACAAAGCTCCTCATAGAAGGGGCTATTTTCATTTGAGAAAGGGAAGTATGAGTAATTATGTAGACTTAGATGAATACTTGAAGAATAATCCAAGGATTGATTTTGATAAACTTGTAGTTACTGAAGTTGTAGGTAGACAACCAAAACCAATTTCTAAGAACAACCAAGAGAAGTATTCTTTTGTAAAATATTCAGGGGAAGAATATTTTGTATGTGAAGGTTGTGGTGAGGTAAAGCCAGAGTCCAATTTTCGTAAACGTAAGGGAGGATTGATTAGTACAGGATGCAGGTCTTGTGTAAATGTAAAGTACATTCCAGATCCCTTAAGAGCACATTTAAATGCTATTCGTTGTAGAGCTAAATCTTCAAACCTCCCTTTCAATTTGACTGAGGAGGATTTAGTTATTCCTGAAGTTTGTCCTATACTGAATATCCCTATACACCAGAGTTGGGGAACCGCAGACATAGAGGATAATAAAGATAGCTGCCCTAGTGTAGATAGGGTTATTCCTTCTTTAGGTTATGTCAAACATAATGTAAGGATCATTAGCGCTAGAGCCAATAGAATTAAGACAGACTCGACCCCTCAAGAGATTAAACTTGTGTACGAATACACTATGAGAGAATCTGAGAAGTCTTGGTTAGAACATTGTAAATTGAAATAAACCATACCCCCCGTATTTTAGAGCCTGCCTATGTGCAGGCTTTTCTGCGTTCATAGTCTGAGAAATATCATGTCATGCTTGTGCTTCTATATTTGACCGGATCTATAGAAGATGTGCCCAGCCTCCTCCGAGGCGCCCCTCTGTCAAAATCCTACGATTTGAGAATATCTGGGAAAAGATAATCGTCAGGTCTAGTATAAGAGTGAGCTAGAAACTAAATCACCAGGATGCCTCTAGCTCAAGCTGTTTGATTCAGCTAGGTCTATTACTTCTTAATCAAGAAAGTAGAGAAAAGTAAATGAATTCTCTTTGTTGGGAAGGACTAACTGCGTCCTCTTTAATAGTCTCTAGCTACTGACAGTCATCAGTAGATTGTGTAGCTCTATCATGAAGATGAAATACAGTGTCCATTATGTTAAATAGAGCTATTCCATAACTCATTGATTTCTAAGGAGAGCTACTAATTCGACCCGAAGACTGTCTGCCTTCTCGATAGCGGGTCGAAGTAGAGGGCATAGCCTTCGGCTATTAATGCCCTAATTCTCATAGCCTATTATCCATTGCTCATGGATTAATAGTCTCTCATATTCACAATAATGCTAATCGATTATAAATAATCAATTAGACATTAACATTCAAATCCAGACCACTATTCGTGCTCTGTCTTTTCATTTTGTGTTAAGAATTAATGACCCACGGGTCATTATATAAAAAGATATAGTGTTGCTCTGGCGTAGCCAAGCCACTACCGTGTCTGTCTCCTTGTCGCGTCAATTAGTGGCCCTATGGGCCTATATAGGCTTCCATATTCCCCATATGTAAGCCATTGTCCTATAAGGCTTTCAATAGCTCTATAAGACTGTTTTAGTGAAGCTTTAAATGGGCTTCTGTGAGGTTTAAATAGGCTGTCCTAGGCTATCCCCTTATCCAATAGAAAAAGCTCTTAGAAGCTGTTTTAGAGCCTTTAAGAGCTAATTATTCTTTTCGCATTTAGAATTAATTGATATTTATTTTAGCTATATAAGAAAACTCCTATTAAGATTTAAAGTTAGTAGAATTTAGCTATAAAGAGGGTAAAAAGAAAAAGCCCCGAAGGGCTTCATTCATTTCAACGCATCAATCTGAGACTGTAGATAGGCAATCCATGCTTTCTTGTCTTCCTCATCCTCTTCAGTATAACTGTGTTTATGAAGAGTAGTCATTTCAGAGACGAAATGCTTTGTTAGTTCTTCTGTTGTCTCCCAGTTTTCACAAGCTCTGTCAAGCTCTTTGATGGCAGAGATAACTCCATCAAGTCCTAGCATAGACATGCTATACAGAACGTCTTCCATATTAACTTCAACATTCATAGTAAACTTCTTCATTTCTTTATTCCTCCTATTAGTCAATATTTATTCCGACGATTCACTTACCGCGAGCTTTTAAGAACTTCTAAAACTTCTGCATACTCTGTATTGTGCAATTCAATAACCTTGTGAATACAATCCTCCCCTACTTTCTGCGTTTGTATGACAATGTAGGCGGATACTCTTCGACCCAGCAAGAAATCAGCAACATCTTCCGGCTTTGAAAATTGCTTCACTCTATTGTCATCTAGAGCAATTAGTCTGTATTTGAAGCTACTCATTCTTATTCCTCCTCAATAGGGACAAGCTTATAACGCTTTCCATCGATTGTGATTTCTTGATGATCGGG
>JBOFGJ010000604.1:0-1063 GCA_051649065.1 Flavobacterium sp.
CACAAAATTTTAATAAATGAATTTATCTGTATATTATAAAGAATTCGGGTATAACATACGGTTAGCTTATCCCATTATATTAGCAATGTTAGGTCACACTGTTGTTGGGGTGATTGATAATATAATGGTTGGAAAAATTGGTGCGACAGAGTTGGCAGCAGCTTCTTTAGCTAATAGTTTTGTATTTATAGCTATTTCCTTAGGTGTCGGATTTTCAACAGCTTTAACACCTTTAGTAGCACATAGTGATGCAGAAAAAGATACAGCTGAAGGTCGTAAGATATTTGTAAATGGATTAGTGTTATGTACAACGTTAGGGGTAATCTTATTCTCTATAATATTCTTTGCAAAGCCTTTATTAATGCACATGGGACAACCTGAAGACGTAACTCTTTTGGCTAAACCATTCTTAGATATTGTAGCTTTATCACTGATACCACTAGTAATGTATCAAGCATATAAACAGTTTGCAGATGGTAAATCACAAACTAAAAATTCTATGTACGCGACGATAATAGCTAATGTTACTAATATTGTATTCAATTATCTATTGATATATGGTGTGTGGATTTTCCCCGAAATGGGTATGCTAGGGGCAGCTTATGGGACACTTATTTCTCGTATTGTGATGATTATCTATATGCACTATGCACTTAGAAGACAGGAGATGTTTAAACCTTTCTTATTAAATATAAATTTTAGTGAGGTTAAGAAAGAGATGTTATCTAAGATCACTAAGATTGGTGTTCCGTCTGGAATGATGAGTTTCTTTGAAGTAGCTTTATTTGTTGGTGCAGTATGGTTATCAGGAATGATAGGTACAGAAGCTCAAGCAGCTAATCAGATAGCATTAAGTATGTCTTCGATGACCTTTATGTTTGCAAGTGGATTAAGTGTCGCAGCGATGATTAGAGTTGGTAATCAAAGAGGATTAAAGGATTATGTGAAACTTAGAGTAGTAGCACGTTCTATTATTTTGATGGCAATCTTGATTTATACAGGTTTTGCTATTTTATTTGTCTTGTTCCACAATTATATTCCAATGTTGTTTTTAGATAATAAT
>JBOFGJ010000605.1:0-5040 GCA_051649065.1 Flavobacterium sp.
TTTTAGGTACTTTCTAATCTTACATTAGAATAGTAAAATACTGTCAAAGTAGTTGTCCGCATTTTGTTTTTAATTGTATTTTTGCTCCTAGAAGTAGAAGTATAAAAGTAAGGAGGTATGCAAGTGATTAGTGATGATTTTCAGAGTTTTATAGATAATTATTCTCCGTCTGATAGTAAGTGGATCGCTGTGGAATGGAACGGAAAGTACGGTGGTAAGTTTAAAGATGATAATTACCTGTTTAGAATACAGATAGCAGAGTTAGTTTGCGAACAGTTAGATACAGTTGATTTAGTATTGTTAAGAGAGTTATTTATCAACTTGGGAATGGTTACTAAACTAAACTTTTCGGTCTATAATAAGTTTCATTTATTAGCAGAAACTTTATTAGAACGCGGAGGGACAGAATATTTATATGATTATCTATGTGCGGCACATATTTCATTTGATACATTCTTAAGTACAGCAAGAATAAATTTAAGTACAGAGCGATTAGAAGAATTGATTGTTTACTTCGATTATCTAAAGGAGACAGAGTCAGATACTGAGGTACAGAAGATGTTATCAGAACATATGCGCAATCGTTTAGAAGAGTTAAAAAACAAAGCATAAATATGAAAAAAACGTTAGCTATATTGTTCCTTTTAATAGGATTTAAGGGAGTTAGTCAAGAGAGCACTATCGCTCCAACTACTGTAATGAAGATTGAGTCTTTGATGTCTTTGTTTGAGAATGAAGATAGAGAGGGAATTGCTAAACGTGTAGTTTATCCTCTAAAGAGAGAGTATCCAATACCAGAGATTACTACAGAGTTTGAATTTGTGAGTCGTTTTGAGCAATTATTTATACCTGAGTTCTCTTCTAAGATAGCACACTCTGTTATTGCAGAATATAGTCCAATGGGATGGAGAGGGATTATGTTTGATCTTGGAAGAATGTGGTTGACAGAGGATGGAGATATTTTACGTATCAATGATCAGACTGAAGCAGAGAAAGACCTTAGAAACTCGCTAATTCAAGCGGATAAGAAAAAAGTACACCGCAGCGTAAATAAGTTCTTAGCTCCGTATGCTGTTATAAAGATAGGTCAAGATATCTGGCGTGTAGATAGAAAAAACAAAGATGTGATGCGTCTAGTGATTTGGATAGATGGTAAAACGATGGCAGAAGCACCTGATCAAGTATTAGAGGGAACTGAAGAGATACAAGGGACAATGGCAAATAGAGTGCTTGAGTTTACAGATAAAAAGACACAAGAAACTATTACTATCTTAATGGATAATCCTGAATCTACTGTACGTCATGAGGTAGTTATCATCATAAAGGATAATGAAAGTAAGGAGAGAAAACTCATTGGATTATCTGATAATTAATAGCTGTAAAATTAAATAACTATAATCACCAAAGGGCTGTAACGTGTACGTTACAGCCCTTTGGTGATTATAGTTGCTATCTGATTTTGGAGTAATTAGATATTGACAACATTGTAAGTCCATTAAAACAATCCTTTTAATGGACTCACTATGGACTCACCCAAAACAAAATACAAAAAAAGACAGATTATCTATGAATTGAGATAACCTGTCTTTTTTTGGATTATTTGTTTTAGTATTATTCTAAAAAGTGATGCCTTAATTTTTGATACTTTGTTTATAATCAAAGTGTAATGCGAATTTAAGAAAATAATTATACCTTACATAGAGGGTGTAGCATTTAGTTGTAATTGTTTTAAAGATATGAAGTGATAATGTAGATAAGCAGACCTACTAGACCACCTACGATAGTTCCGTTGATACGGATGTACTGTAAGTCTTTACCTACCTCTAGTTCTAGCTTGTCGCTAAGCTCCTGACCATCCCAACTATCCACAGTGTTACGTATTAATTGCCCTACTTCTTTAGTATTCTTAAGCGCCACTTTATAAATGGTATGCTGTATCCATTTGTTTATTTTGCCTTTGTTCTCTTCGTTGTTTTCTAGATCATCTGCTACACGAGCGATGCTCTTAGTGATATAGGTGCGCAGAGTAGACTGTTTATCTTCAAGCTGTGCAAGTAAACTTGTTTTGGTAGATTGCCACAAGTCAGACATATACGTATTGATCTTCTCATCTGTGATGAATTGATTTAGTATTTCGTCGAACTTAGCTTTCCACGATGGAGAAGCCTCTATATCTACCGCTAACATTTCTAAACGAAGTGTAATCTCTTTTCTAATTTTGTGATTCGGATCGCGAGCGATATCTTCTAAGAAAGTGTTGATGCCATTTATTAATTGATTTGTCACTGCTTTACCACCTATAAGTCCTAGTATAGGTTTCTTTTCTACTACATTATCATAGATTTCCTGACGGTGTTCTTCTACATATACCTGAGCTTTAGGAAGGATAATGTCTAATAGTTTATTGTGCTCGTTCTTGTCGATGGCGTACATTACACCTTTAGAAACGAAACTCTGTATATTGATAGCTGCGATACCTTCTTTTGCTTTTGCCATCATTAGACTGACAATAGTTTTGTCCTCTAGTTCCGTTAATATTCTCTTGGTTAGAGTAGCTAGTTCATTTTCTAATATCGTTTGGTTAGCAGGTTTGTTTAACCAAGAAGAGATCATATTTGCCAAGTCTACTTTCTCTACATAAGGGCGGATATTCTCAGAAGTCAAGAAGTTGTCCGTTACAAAGTCACCGAGGTTATTACCTATTTTATTTTTGCTATTAACAATAAGGTTTGTGTGAGGGATAGGCATACCCATCGGACGTCTGAATAGGGCAGTCACTGCAAACCAATCCGCTAATGCCCCTACCATAGCAGCCTCTGAGAACGCTTTGACATATCCCATCCACGTGGCAGGTGTATGTTTGATAGCATAGACCATAATGATATAGACTACCGCCATTAGGATGAATAAGCCTGTAGCGATGCGTTTATGTCGTTGTAATTGTGATTTTTTTTCGGTCATACTAAAGGGATATTTAGTAGCTAATATAATGAAAAAAGAGAGCTTAAAAGCTCTCTTTTATAGTGAATGTCATTAATTCGTGTGTTTTAGGATGTCTAAAGGTGATGCTTTCAGCATGTAGATATAGCCTATCTGCTTTAGTACCGTATAGGTCATCACCAACGATAGGTGTGTTTAACCCTTTAGGATGTGAGGCATGCATACGCAACTGATGGGTACGCCCTGTAATAGGATAGAAGTACACCTTCGTTTTGCCATCTTTGCGTTCGATTACTTCATAACGCGTCTTAGCATACTTACCATACTCATAACAAACCATTTGTCTCGGTCTGTCGTCAAAGTCTATTCTTAACGGTAGTTCGATTATCCCTTCATCTTCTGTAATAATCCCATCTAATACAGCTACATATCTCTTCTCAAGGCTTTTCTTGATGAACTGACTCTGTATTATTTTATGAGAATCCTTGTCTTTAGCGATAATCAATATACCTGATGTAGGCATGTCAAGGCGATGAACGATAAGCGGACCTGTAGCGTTAGGGTATCTAAGTTTCATGCGCTCATATACCGAGTCTAAAATGTATATACCAGGTACAGATAGGAAGTCCTCAGGTTTATTCACGATAGCGAAGTATTCATCTTCATAGACTACATCGATAGGTCTGTTTAGGGCAGGATTAACGAGTAGTGGGTTATCATCTACTTCTAACCCCTCTAACATATGGCCTAAGATAGGTTCACACTTACCGCGACAAGAAGGATAGAAGTGCTGGTGCTTGCGTATCTCAGACTTCGGAGACTCACCCCACCAGAACTCTCCTAAGGCAATAGGCATATATCCGTGTTCATACGCATACTGTATCAACTTAGGAGCTGCACAATCCCCAGCGGCAGCAGGTGGCTGCTGTACTACTGTCTTGGCAAATATTTCTAGTAGGCTCTGTTGTTCGCCTTTATAGTTTAAGAATTTATAAGAAGCAAATAGCTTGTGTTGTAAGCCATTTGATTTGTTCTTGCGCTCTTCTTTAAGTGTATTTAATTCTTGTTCTACGCTTTCTGTGATGGCTTTAGTAGTACTCACTTGCTCTTGCCAATATTCTGTCAATACGCGTAGCTCATATTTATCTCTTAAGCTCTGTCTAACTAAGTCGTCATTAAGCAGTTTAAACTCTTCTTCTGTTAAGATTGGTTCTTGTGCTTTACGGATAGCCTTGCGTTCGTTCTTAAGTGTTTTGTGTTCAGCTTTTCTCTGTTCTATCGCTTGTTTCTCCTCTGCTATCTGTTGTTTGAGTAGTGTTTTAGCAGAGATATAAGTAGGATCAGACTCTAGAAATTCTATTCTAGCATTGATCGTATTAATAGCGGTTACTTCCTCTCCTTCTTTAGCAAAAAAACCTTCCTCATTCCACAGGTCGCATATTAATGGAACATAGCCTTCTAAGTCAGTATGACTACCTAACTTCCCTGAGAAAGCAGCTAAATATCCTAGTTCTCCCTTTGCATTCTTCACGATTAATACTCCGAACATCTTCCCAGTAGGCAGACAGTCTGGGTGCTCTGTATCAAATAAGGGAGCAATAAGTGGATGAGTGCTTAACTCCTGCTGTATCTCCTCTGCTGCTATAACAGTCAGTGGATGAGGTTCGTAATAAAAAGGGAAAGTAAACTTAGTCGGCAGTGCTATAGACTGCACATCTGTAGTGAACTTTCTGAAGATCGCTTTAGGCTGAGACATTTATTCTGAATATTTAGGGCGTAAAATTAAGGATAAAATCGGGGAGAGTAGAGGGGAATGTTTTAAAATTAATAGTGAGTTATTATTAGAAATGGCTTTTCATCATCTTTATTATTTTCATTACAGCTTGCTGAGCATTGGGAGTACCACTGTTCGCCATAATTATATAGGCAGTATTCGTGATTCCATCTATCTGTGTATAGGTAAAGAATGTACCATCAGAACCGGCGTGGTCATATAGCTTAGTAGTCTCATTGATAAGATTACCCCAACCTATAGCATATTTGCTTTGACTGTTAAATAAGAAGTCATAAGTACTCGCTTTAAGGGTGTTGTTTTGACCT